>DNCM01000199.1 GCA_003498085.1 bacterium | reverse complement strand
GAAATTTGGAGAAGAGCCAATATTCTTATTCCAAATGACAAGGTAAAGATAAATTTGGGCTTTGTTGACTGGCCAAAGAATGAGACCCTTTCCCTTTCCCTTTCCCTTAATCTTACTAAGCCTGATGGAAGCTTGCTTCACAAGGAAGACTTTTCTTTCGGAACTAATACCCAAGGTCCAATTGTCTTTTCCAAGGAATTAAATCTCCCAGGGAAGATAGATTACGGGGGAACTAGCCAAATAAGGCTTGGCATCTTTAAAGAGGGAAAAGCCATAGATATTTTAGACAGCCACATTCAGTCAGATGGGACAGGTCGCTATATTGTTGCTAGTTGCCTTATCCCTCATATAACCCAACAAGATGGGGTATCAATATATCTTAAAGCAATAAATAATACCCTTCAATACATTTTGCCTGATAGTGGAACTCTTTCTATAAACATTTGTGATTTATGGGGAAAAGAGATAAAAAGGCTTAATTCATCCTATAAAACATCCGGTCTTTATTCTATATCTTGGGATGGGAAAAATGAAAATGGCAATATTGTTCCTGATGGGGCATATTTCTTTGTAGTGAAACAAAACCTTGACAATGGATACCTCTCAACAAATAAAGCCTGTGTCTTAATTAACAATAATACCTTGCCTTCCCCTATTCTTAAGCTTAATGTAACAGGGGAGGAAGTTTCACAATCTGAAGATAAAATCATCCTTACATGGGATTCTGAAATAAATTCCCTTCTTTTCTCTTATGGGATTATCCCTGAGGGATACAACATTTATTATCAAGGAAGCCTGACAGATAGAATTACCCAAGAAGATATAGCCAAGTGCATTGCTAAAACATCAACACATCCAAAATTCTCCTTATCTAGTGATTTCAAAACAGCAATGTATGAAGAAAAAAGAAAATCTATGAAATCTCATAGTTATGGGGTTTCAAAATTTAACAACTTAAGCGAAGGAAGCATTGAGCATAAAGTTGTAAAGCCAAAGGATATATATCCTCCCTCAATCTCTCTCCTTAATGTAGATATTCAACAAAATAAAGTAATTGTTTCCTTTGAAGGAGAGGATAACCTAGGAAAAGAAGATTTACAATACTCTTATTCCCTAAATAATGGAGTATGGTCAGAATATAGGTATAGAAGATATGTTATCTATGAAAATTTGCTTAATGGAAACTATACCTTTTCTGTAAAGGCAAAAGATGAGGGAGGAAATGCATCTTCTATTGCAAGCAAAGAATTTTTTATTACCCCTCCTGCAAAGCAACTAACCACAGATTTAGGACCTGATGGGTGTCCTTGTTTCTCACCAGATGGAAAGAAAATAGTTTACACTTCATATACAGGTGGAAATGCAAATCTTTGGGTAATGGATATAGATGGAAAGAATAAAAATAAGATCTTGCGTGGATATGGTCCTAATTTTTCGCCAGATGGCAAATATCTTGCTTTTTCTGATGGCAAAGATATCTTTGTAATTACAAATATACAGGATGTAATCAATAAAGATGCTTTACCTTCATTAGTCCAAATAACCGAAGGACCTGATGATAACGACCACTGGCCATATTTCTCGCCAGATGGAAAATGGTTAGCCTATGGTTCAACAAAAAATGGAAATAGGGACATCTATGTAATAACCAATATAGCTGATGTAATCAATAAACAAGCAACACCACAAACAAAAAGAATAACAACAGACCCTTCTTATGAAAATGGTCCATGCTTTTCTCCCGATGGAAAAAAAATTGTTTTTATTTCTGATAAAACTGGAAATAATCATGACTGGGCAATAGTTAATATAGATAGTGTAATTAAAAACAATGCTTCTCCTACTATTCTTCAGGTAACCAACTACCTAGGAGACGAAATGGGAAGGTTCTCACCAGATGGCAGGATGTTTGCTTTTTCTTCAATGATGGGTGGTAATGCCTATGATGGATGGATAATTAAGAATATAGAAGATGTATTCAATGGCCTTTCTGCTAATATTGTTCCCCTTACAAGTTGGCCAGGGCATGATGGACCAGATGATTGGTCACCAGATGGAACAAAGCTCCTTATTGGCTCAAACAAGGAAGGGAATTGGGATATTTACATTATTGACTACCTCTCCAATTCCTCTGCCTTCCCATCAGCCAATATTACCTATCCAATACTAAACCAAGAAGTATCAGGTAAAGTTGAAATTAAAGGACAAGCTATGGATAACATTAGTGTTGATGGAACTAATTTATTATCAAAGCTTTTGTCTTATACTTTAGAATATGGCAGGGGAGAGAGCCCTTCTAATTGGAATGTGATTACAACATCCAATATCCCAGTAGACAATGGTATCATTGCTACTTGGGATGTAGCAGGATTAGCCAATGGAACTTATACCATCAGGCTTACAGCAACAGATGGAAATGATACAAATATAAAGAAGATTATTGTTATTGTAAAAAATCAATGGGGTTTCTTTGACAACTTTGATGATGGTATTCCTGATGGCTGGCAGGCAACAGGACTATGGCACTTAGAGAAAAAAAGATGTAATTCTTCTCCATACAGCTTTGCTTATAACAATGGGACAAACTACAATACAGGGAGAAGGAACTCAGGATATATCATCTCTCCCGAGATAGACCTATCCTCTGTAAAATCTGCAAAGCTCTCATTCTGGACATTCTGGGAACATGAATCTTATCCTTGGGGTTATTACGACAATATGAAGGTTGAAATCTTTGATGGTTCATCATGGAATCAAATCTTTTATAATGATTGCAAAGGTCTTTCCTACTCAGATTGGCATCAAGAGGTCTTTGATATATCAAGTTATTGTGGTAAAAAGATAAAGATAAGGTTTTCATTTGATACAGTAGATGGTTTATACAACAACTATGAAGGCTGGTATATAGATGATGTAAGGGTAGAGATTCCAGAACCCACTATATTTACTGAGAATTTTGATGATGGCGATACCCAGGAATGGAATCTTTCTGGTCTATGGCGTATTAGCAATAAAAGGTCGGATACACCCCAATACAGTATTGCTTACAACAATGGAACAAACTATAATGTTGGAAGAACCTATGGAGAAGCAATAAGCCCTATAATTGACCTAACAAAAGAAAATGATGCATTACTTTCATTCAAGAGCTGGTATGAGACAGAGTATACTGGAACATATTGGGACAGGAAAATAGTTTACATAGCAACAGAAGATACTAACTACACAAATTGGACACAAATTGCCCAAGTATCAGGAACAATGAGAAATTGGCAAGCATATACAGCAAACCTTACTCCTTATTGCAAAAAGAAGATAAAGATAAAATTCTTCTTTAATTCTATAGATAGCCTATATAACAACTATGAGGGATGGTATGTAGACTCGATAGAGATAAAAAGGGGATCAACCAAAGGAATTTCATTTATAATGAATCAATCTTTGTTATCTCATATCTCATCTATCCTTGATAAACGTACATCTTCCTTCTTAGAACAAGTAGACTCGCTTCCTCCATTCAATAGTATTATGGCAGAAATAGTTTCTTACAAGATAGATAAAATAGATGCAAAGAGAGAAAAAAAGGAGAAATATGCATTCTTATCTTTCAACCAAGGCTCAAAATATGCAAAAGAAGAAAGTCTTTTTGAAGGAGAAATATGGGTAAATACCCAAGGCCTATTGGGAGGAGAAATAACAATAACCTTTAATCCAGCAAAGATAGAAATAAAAGAAGTAAAAGAGGGAAATATTTTTTCAAATCCAAAGGGATTCTATCTACTTAACAACAAAGAAGGATACTTAAAGGTTCAGATTTTAGGAGAAGAATCCAAAAATAAAGGCTCCTTATTCAAAATAAAATGCTTTGTAAAAGCATTTCCTGCAACTATTAAGATAGAAAGTGCTGATTTGAGGGATAGCCTAAATCACAAACTAGAAACAAGAATAGAAAATATTACAATAGAATCTATTGGCCAAACAGAGCTTTTACAATCCTTTCCAAACCCAAGCAAGGATGGAGCTTGGATTCCATTTAAGCTAGCACAGGATGCTGATGTAAGCCTTACAATTTACAACATCCTTGGACAAAAGATGAGGACCATAGATATAGGACAAAGAAAAGCGGGCTCATATACAAAAGCGAAAGAAGATTCTGCAATATTCTGGGATCAAAAAAATGATAAAGGTCAACCTGTCTCATCTGGATTATATTTCTATGAGCTTAAGACAGGGGATTTTAGAAAGATAAAATCTCTTGTTGTAAAATAAAAGGATTTTTTAGCCAAAAATTCATTTTTTCTGTAAAAGACAAAGGTAGGTTTCAAAATATTTCCTGGTTGACATAGATTGGGTGTTTATGATTAACTTTTGTAAACCAAATGGTCAAATTACACTCTGTCTCTTCCCATAAGAAATATAGGTTTTTTATTGGACCAGAGGGAGGGTTTGAAAAGGAAGGGGTTGCCTCTATTCAAAAAATGGGAGGAATTCCTGTATCCTTGGGAAATGCACTCATAAAGACAGAGTATGCAGGCTTTTTCGTCCTTTCTTCTATTTTTTATGAATTTGGGCTATGAATTTTGATAAGATAAAGAAGGGGTGTGTTGATATAATCGAAGAAGAGGGTTTAAAAACTCTTTTTTTGGAAAAAAGGAGTCTGAATGTAAAATTTGGAGTTGATCCAACATCTTCTGACATCCATCTAGGACATACTGTCCTTCTAAGAAAGCTTAAGGAATTCCAAGAATTGGGTCATAATATTATCTTTATTATTGGTGATTTCACAGCAAGGATAGGAGACCCATCTGGAAGGACAAAGCTTAGGCCAAAACTTACTGATAGTGAGATAAAAAAGAATGCAAGGACATATACAGAGCAGGTTTTCTGTATACTTTCACCTGATAAAACAAAGATACTTTACAATTCATCATGGTTTGAAAAGATGTCCCTTTCTAGTTTTATAAATCTTTCATTTTATTACACTGTTTCAAGGATGCTTGAGAGGGATGATTTCAGTGAAAGGTTTAAAGAGGGAATACCAATTGTAGTTGCCGAATTCCTGTATCCGATCCTCCAGGGTTATGACTCATTCATTGTCTCTTCAGATATAGAGAT
>DNCM01000009.1 GCA_003498085.1 bacterium | reverse complement strand
ATCGTGATAATCCCTGTTTAATCAAAGATAAGAAATTAAAAACCGTGATACAAGAAAAAGGGGTAGAAATTTATTCCCTTATAACTAACCACCATAAACGAGATGATAATTATTTTATAAAATTATTACAAGCCTGTGATAGACTCGATTCAGCCGATGACAAAGGAATCGTAAGAAAAAAACAATCTATTGAGAATACTATTGTATGCTCCCCATTTGGTTATCCAAAGGAAAGGATTGATACTCAATGCCTTCAGAAAAGACTTAAAGATTTAGAAGATAGGCTGATTGGATTATTGAAGAATTATATTCCTCAAATGATGAATATAGACTGTTTTAGAAAGTCTTTAATAAATGACCTCAAAACTACATTTTCGCATGCCCTTGGTGAAACAAGGATACCTGCAAATGATGTAACATTATGGGACCATTCCTATTCCACTGCTTCATTATTCAAGTCTGTTTTATGTGCAATTGTCTTAGGAGAGAATCTTGATCCTAATAAATTGCAATGGAGGATATTTGGCCTCTGTTGGGATGGGATTGGATTTGTAAACGAAGGGAAAAAGATAGCAGATATTCAGACAAGAAATGAAATCCTTGGCAAAATAAGAGATGAATTGAAAAACAAGTTTGAAGATGAAATACCAATTGGAAATGCAATCTATGAGGATATAAATGGAATTTATTTTACATTCCCGGATATAAGCAAAGAGAAATTAAAAGGGCTTGTAAAAAGGTGTGCAGAAATCGGGTTGGAAACTATAACAAAAGAAAGTAATAACGAAGTATGGCCTTTTTTTATCCTAAGTAGACCATCAAGAAGCCTTACCATTATTGCTGATGTATTAAGATTTGTTTCTCGGAAGAGAAATATTCCTAAAATAAGTCCAACCATTTTCATTGAGGAAAAAGAAGAAAAAATAGGAGAGAATCCAGAACCCTTTATACCGAAGGAAAAAGAAGATATCTGTCCTGTCTGCAGAATGAGAACAAAACTCGAAAATAATGAGAGATGCGGTGTATGTGAGGAAAGAAAGAGAGGGAGATTAAGCAATTGGTTCACCAATAGAGAATACACAATCTGGACAGAGGAAGTTGCCGATAGGGAGAATCGTATAGCCTTACTTTCTTTAAGCTTTAATCTTGAAAAATGGCTTGATGGAACAATGATTGGCACAATCTACTCCCAGAGTTTTAACGACTGGGCAAACAGCGATAAAATGAAAGATAAAGATATTGCGGTTACCCCAGATATACAAACAGTGTATAAATTATTGGAAACTATTGAAAATTATTCAAATAATGAAGAAGAAGCAGTGGGGATATTAAACACATTTTTTGAAGATATAACAGTAACCCCAAAAATGATTGATGTGCTCATTTCAAATATAAAGGAAAGGATAGAACCAAATAATTTGACCAAAGAAAATCTTGCAACCTATCTATTTACCCAGAATCCTTCTCCCAGCCGCTTATATAGAATTTGGAAAGAAACAGAGGAATTCTTTGGGCTGGTTATAAATGCAATAAAAGACAAGATATACCATCATAAATGGAAAAGAATCAGATTGAACATAAATATCAATGACTTAGGACTGAAACAATATTCAGAGTATATAATCAAAATAGAAGAATTAAAACCACAAAGCCTTTTGGTCTTTCATGCTTCGGGCGGAGAATTTTATACAATAGAATCCATAGAAAAGTTCAAGTTTAGAGAAAAATCTGGTATATGGGCTCTTAAGGATGCTTTGAAGAATGGATTTTACTGGATAGCAGAAGAAGAAAAGCCTAATACTAATTTGCTACAAAATAGAGAAATTAAAGTCAGCAATACAAAGATAGAGGAATACTACCCCTTCATTGAAATAACCAAATCCCCACTCCTCCTTCGTATCATTGTCCCAGCATTAGACTCAATAAAAATCTTGAATTTAGTAGTAAGATTATTCAATGAGAGATTTGAAAAGGTTATGGAGAAATTACCCCTCGATGTTGGCTTGCTTGTCTCGAAAAGAAAATTTCCTCTCTATGTCCTGCTGGATGCCTCTGGAAGGTTATTCCAAAATAAGGAATTTAAGGAGCCAGTAATGATGGATATTCCGTGGGATATTGAGGGAATAAGAAATGATAAATACTACGGTTTTTATCCAACAACGCAAAAGGATAAATATACTCTTAATGATCTGGCAGGAATATCCAAAGGTAAACTCTATGCCTTATATCCAGGCTATTTTGACTTTGACCTACTTCTTGGCACAACAGATAGATGCAATATTATATATAAGGAAAGAAAAAGGATGGATGATTATAAGCTTTTTTCAGAAAGACCATATTATTTCTATCAAATTTCACGGATGATTGACTTATGGGAGATTCTGAAGAATAGTCTTTCAAGCTCCCAAATAAATTTCATTGAAGAAGCCTTAGCAAATAAACTAAGGGGATGGAGAGAGATTAATGAGAAAGATAGGGGATATGTATTTAGAAAATTTGCAGAAGCGACCCTAAAGGATGCATTTGCCAATAACTGGGAGAAATTAAGAAAAGAATCCCAGGATTTCCTTATAAACTCTTCTCTTAATAGGCTTCTGCTGGACACAATAATCTTGTTCAGGCATGTAATAAAGGAGGATGAAAATGAATAAGGAGCCTAAAAAGTATTTTGGAATTGCACTTGACCCAATACATATTGGGGCAGGGGGATACAGAGTTGGCAGTGTAGATAATACAATAGTAAGGGAACCAACAACAAATGTTCCAAAGATACCAGGAACATCATTAGCAGGAGTAATAAGGGCATATGCAGAGATTGCCAAGAAAGAAAACGATACATTAGAATCCATTAGGATTGAAGATGTATTTGGAACAGAAGAAAAGCAGGGTATGGTAGGGTTTTATGATGGACAGATAATCTTCTTTCCCATTACTTCCATCCAAGGGACTGTCTGGGTAACAACAAAGGAACTGTTTGAATATTGGTTGAAAATAGAGGGTATATCAATACCAGAGGGGATTGAAGATAAAGCCTATGCAATAAAAGGCATTAACACTACGCCCTCCATTGACCTTGGGTGGCTTTTGCTAGAAGTTGTAAATATCCCCAAAAATATCACCCTTGGCTCAAAATTGGACAACTTTATAAAAAGAATAGTAATAACATCCGACAAGCTCTTCTCTCACATAGTGAATGATAACTTAGAGGTAAGAACATCGGTAAGAATTGACCCAGAAACAGGGACAGCAAAAAAAGGAGCTTTGTTCACTTATGAAGCAATATCAAGGGGGACAGTATTTGGATTTGAAATTGTGATTGATCCTTGCAAGGGTGATACAAGTATTATTAATTTGATTAATGCTACATTTCCATATTTAAAGCTCCTTGGACTTGGTGGATTGGGAACTAGAGGTTTTGGAAGGGTTGAGATATTTAGCGGTCAATCGAAGAGTGGAGGTGGACAAGAATGATAAATTTGGATTATCTCTGTATCAAATATGGACAGGAAATAGGAGAAAGTAGGGATAAAACTATCATCCAAAAAGCACTCGGTGTTTTGCGTGAGGATGGTGTATATGCAATGTTTCTGTGGCTTGAAAAGGAGGATGAGAAAGAGGATAAGAAAGTAAGGCAACAACTACTTTCATTACTGAATGAAGACACTATTAAGAAATACCTTTTGGGTGATTCATCAGAATTCCTTAAAGAGTTCCGAGAATTCTGTGAAAAAATAAAAATAATTGTTAAAGATATTGATAAACTACTTTTTATGAAAAAGCTACTTGAGCAGACATTAACCTATGCTTTCTACCATGCGAGGATAGGCGAAAAAAATGTGGAAGAGGCTTGATGTTATTTTTGTTTTGAAAAGTCCATTGCATATAGGATATTTACCATTTAAAGGTTTTGTCATATCTCCAACAAGGTACTATATACCAGGCAAAAATCTTTGGGGCGTTATAACAAAAAGGGCAACAGAGAATTTATATCCTACCAGGCCATCGGATAAATATAGGGAAATTGGAGAGCAGATTAAGGAGAATTTTAAATTCTCATATTTTTATCTATATGATGGGGATACGATCTTTGTCCCAAGCTACACCGAGGAAGGGTTGATTTTTGGCGATAAAGAACAAATAATAAATAAATTTGAATTTGAGCATAGATTTATAGGCAGTAGAGTCCTGACAGCAATAGATTGCTATTTAGGAACCGCAAAGGATGAAAGCCTTCATGAAATTGAATTTATAAAGGATAAATTTAAAGACAAAGAAGGACAGGTCAAAGATACAAGGCTTATTGGCTGTATCTGGGTAAAAAATGGCACTAATTTGAATGGAAATGAAATCGAATGTAATGAAAAAAAGGGAATTTTTGTTGGTAGTTTTAATTTAATTGAAGAGTTAATCATTGGAGGCGAGCAAAACTATGGCTTTGGTTTGATGAAATTGGAACGTATCATAAATGGAAGATTTCCAATAAAAGATAGCCCAGAAGGTGGAGAGATTAAAATAGTTATAAAAGAAAACGAGCCAATTTTATCCCATTTCAAATATACTAAAGACATCTCTTTTTGTGGAGATATAGAGATCATTGCTGGAAGGGGATATTTTGATATTGAAGAAGCTGGTGGAAAATCAGCCACCGAATATAAAAAAGGTGCAGGTAAAATTATTTCAAATAAAGGCTATTTTCTTTCTCCAGGTACATTGCTAAAATCCGAAAGAAAAGTATCCCTGGACTGGAATGGGATATTAAGTGAGGAGTAAAGGGTAGATTTGCTCTTTGAAAACTGAATATTTAGTCTTAAAAGACATAAGTAGGGCTGTTAATTCATGAGTCTATGAGTTGAGAAATTGGTCT
>DNCM01000108.1 GCA_003498085.1 bacterium | reverse complement strand
GGGAAAGGATTGCTTGTAGTAGGCCGTTTATCAATGTAGAGGTCTGGTCCTTCAATAAAAACATGTGTATTACATGAATAACTATTATTCCAAGGACTTGTATCATTGCATGTGGTCGTGATTGAAGCAATGTTTATTAGGGTTGTTGAACCAGAAAGATCACTGCCTACTATGCCAATTAAAGTGATACTGCCAGATGAGTATCCAGGAAGTGTTTCAAGATTAAATATTAGCTCTTTATTTGTAATTGTTGCTGGAATGCTTGATGAGGCATAAATAACACCATCTGGAAGCATGTCAATAATGGCTACATCGTAGGCAGGATTGCCGGAACTATTTCCATAGTAGATTGTCCAAGAAATAGTCCCGCCCAATCCAACTTCCTCTGGTCCATATTTCTTTATCCAGAGGTCAACTTCTATCTCTATGTCAAATAATGTAATATCTATATCAGATATCTCTAGATCTGGTAGGACAGTTACAGATTCAAGGTAGAAGCCAGTAGCATCACCAGGTGAAATTACTCCGTCACCGTCTCCATCAAGCCAGGCAGAAACACTATATACCCCAGGTTCTACAGTGATTGAATAGGAACCAGGCGATGGAATTTCGACCTCGTATGATAGTTTATCACCAACGGCTGAAACACTAATTGTTCCAGACCTTTGACCATCATAGATAATTGTTCCAGAGATTGTCCCTGGTGGAGGTAATCTAATCTCATGAGTTAGCTCAAAATCTATTCCAGAGGTAATATCACCCATTGTTACATTTATAGGCGTTGGTATGCCAATTACATTTATATCTTCTCCCCACTCGGTTTTAACAAGATAAACAGCAATTAAACTTCCATATATACCAAATGGTTCCCCAATATCATATTGTTTATTATTATTTACATCAAGAAATCCATGGGTAGAATAAACCCCTGGATTAAGTGAAAAGGAATAGGTGATGGTTCCTGGCCCTGCAAATGGAACAGTAAAACCTTTTTCTTGGTTAATTATTTCCTCTTCTTTCATAGGACAATATGGAAAGCATCGAAGAATTCCCGATTTTGTTCCAGAATAATAGATTTTTCCTGTCACTGTACCAAATTTACTCTCCTCAAAATCAGTATACTCATATGGTGAAGTTGTGCCAATAAGTGTATCAATATCTTTCAATACTATCTTAAATCTATATGGTCCATCTATCTTTGAATTGAATATTTCCCATCCACCAAATTGGACTGAGATAGTTGTAGTTCCATGAATATCAAACTGTTGATAATCCTCCACTTTAGATATCAACCTCTGGTTTCCGTACAATTCCCCAATGATATTGTAGCTACCAGTCTCAAAAACATTTACTTCTGCCCCTATTATAAGGTAATCATATTTTTCATCATTGTCTTCATCGACTGTGTAAACTGTATAGCTTCCTGTAAAGTATCCCTTGCTAAATTCATTTGTATAAGTCCCCAAAAACTCATCCCAGTATGTATCATTCGGAAAATCTATTACCTTGTCTTCTACATATTCGATATATTCCTTATCACCTCTTGTTTCTGGGAAGTAGATGGATAGTCCAGTAGAATTTACATTACTATAATTTGCTATTATAGCATAATCGATGTATGTGCTCATTGCATCTTCTGCCGATTCTATTATACTTGGTGGAAGTGTAGTAGTTCCTGCGATAAGAGAAGCAAAATAGTATAAATCAATATAACTTTCTTCTATTACTTTTGTATCTTCCCTTATTTGTTTTATAATATTTTTTATATTGCCCCAATTACTTATCATCTCATCTGCAAGTTGTGATGTAGTTGTGGCTAATCTGGGGATTCCATCTAAATCAATAGCAGATTGTGTTATTTCGTCTTCACCTTCATATTCCTCACTATATCTTCTTACGATTACCTCGCCTAATTCTTCTTGAGTCATTGTTGGTGTCCCGGCCAAATCACCAAGTATCGTGTGATATGGCCAGCCATCCCATGGCTCTACCTCCTGTGATGCAACCATCACATCTGCATAATCTTTTATCTGGTAAGCAACCTCAATCATTCCCATAAGGCAGGCATCAAAACCTATTAAATCAAACATTTTACCAGATGCTGTCAAAGCCTCTTTCACCTCGGACATGTATAGGCAATCATTATTTGAAGTTTCATCCCAACATACAGCCCTATTTGCTCCTCTTACTTTTATACCTTTGTTTTCTAATTCTTCCATTTTTTCCCGCCAGCCACCACCGTGGTTCCAGAGTACTAAGGCATACCTTTCTGCAGGATAACAATCAATTCCCCATTGGATAAAATCTGTCAGGGTTCTTGTCTCCGCCATATTTACCTCACCAAGCACCTCAACAACTGGAGAGTTAATAGTGCGTGGATCATTATCCTTCGTAGTATAAAATCTCCTACAATCACTCCAATTACCATTTGTCTTATCGTATTTTGGATGCCTATCAAACTGGACGATTATATTTATATTCTCATCAGAACCTACTTCTTCCATCTCATTAACATCATCTATCCCTGCACCTTCTAAATTATTATCCCCATCAAGATAAATCAACAATGTCCAGGATTTTGTCCCGTGGGTTATTGTTAAGGGGCCAGAGTAATCAGAATAAACAGGAGGAGCTCTCCTTTCTGCCTCCTTCCCATCTGTTATCATCGCATAGATGTAGTATGTCTTTTGTGGAAGAAAAGATGTATCCCAAAGATAGGTATCTGATCCATCCTTTTCTAATATTCCTCCTACAATTAAGATACCATCGTATCCTTGGTTATCATCATCATAATAAATGCTTATTCTAGCATCGTCATCTTGATCATAGGCTTCCCAGCTGATGAGAAGGTTTTTATCTGTAGTGGTCCCTTCTGGGCCTGGGGTTAATAATTCTATTGTTGGTGCAGTATTTGGTCCAACCCAAATATCCTCTGGAAAGCTCCAATTACCAAATTCTGTCCCGATAAATGTCCTTACTATGTAATAATAAAAACCTTCTTCTCCTTTTCCAGGGATTACACAAGATGTTCCTGTGGTAGTTGCTATGGTAATGAAGTTTAATGTAGAGGTACCCTCTGCAAGTTCATAATGATCTGCTTTAGGAACAGATGGCCAACTTACTGTAAATGTTTGATTTAAGGGAACTGAATAAAGTGAAGCAATCTTTGGAGTATCTGGTGATATCTTACAAAATCTTACCAAAAATTCATCCCATGTTGTATCCTTTGGAAAATCAACAGGCTGTAAATTTACATAATCATCGTATTTATTATCCGAAGAATCCTCCGGAAAGTATATGTTTAATCCATAAAAGTGTGGATGGTCGAAACTCGCATAATTAGCTATCACAGATTCTGCTATCTCAGACTTTAAAGCATTTGCAGCATTTATTATATTTTCATCTTCAATACCCTCCATTAGTGTTGCAAAGTGATAAAGATCTGCATATGATTCATAATTTGTATGATATACATGGTCTGTCATACCTCTATTTTCTCTTATCTCATCCCAATAATACTCTAATGAATTTGCAAATAAAGATAATGTCCCAGGTACCCATGTTTTAAGCTTATTCAAATTAATGGCAGATTGTGTTATTTCGTCTTCACCTTCATATTCCTCACTATATCTTCTTACGATTACCTCGCCTAATTCTTCTTGAGTCATTGTTGGTGTCCCGGCCAAATCACCAAGTATCGTGTGATATGGCCAACCATCACCTGGTTCTACATCTTGTGAGAAGACTACAACATCAGCATAGTCCCGTACCTGATAAGCAACCTCAATCATTCCCATGAGGCAGGCATCAAAGCCTATTAAATCAAACTTTTTACCAGATGCTGCCAAAGCCTCTTTTACTTCAGACATATAAAGACAATCGCCTTTTGAAGTATCATCCCAGCAGACAGCTTTATCTGCACCATCTGTCCGTATGCCTTTACTTCGTAATTCCATCATTCTTTTCCGCCAGCCATCACCATGATTCCATAAAATTAAGGCATATTTCTTTGCAGGGTAGTTATCATATCCCCATTGTATAAATTCTGTCAGGGTTTTTGTCTCTGCCATATTTACTTCACCAAGTATCTCAACAGCTGGAGAGTTAATAGTGCGTGGATCATCATCATTAGTAATATAAAATCTCCTACAATCAGTCCAATTCCCATTTGAAGAATCATAACCTTTAATCCTATCAAACTGAACAATTATATTTATATTCTCATCAGAACCAACCTCTTCCATCTCATTTACATCATCTATTCCTGCGCCTTCTAAATTATTATCTCCATCAAGATATACCATAAAAGTCCATTCTTTAAGCCTCTGTTGAATTTCATGTGTCAATTCAAAGTTTATATCAGAGGTAATAGCCCCTGGTTCTACTACAATGGGAGTAGGTGTGCCAACTACTTGCAAAGGAGAATAATATACAGCCGATAAACTACCAAATAAACCTATAGGGTCACCAATGGATGGATTTTCATTATTATCAGCATCTAAAAATGCTCCAATATAGTAAGTCCCTGGAATAATGCCTCCAATTGTATAAGTCTGTGGAAATGCTGGACTAGATATTTCTATTCCTGTAATTGGCTCATCTGACATAGATGTAAATAATCCAATATTAAGTGTCCCTATCTTTGTGCCTGTGTAAGAGATAGTACCTGTGATTGTACCAGATGGTGGTGTTCCTTGAAATTCGTATGCACCCATGTCAACGATTCCACCAACTATTCTTGGGTTTCCGTCTTTATCTGTTTCTGGTAAGCCGCCGGGTGGTGTGTTTGTACCTTTGTTTATACAAGGTGATGTTGATTGAAGGTGGTAGTCGCCTTCTCCTACAAATTGTGGGTCTGCTGAGATGTCATTTGTACCAGAGAAGCAGCCACAATAATTGTTGTTACCATCGGGTCCATTCCACCAGATACAATTATAGTTGATAATAGGGTTAGAAGTTTGGGTTGCGTAGATACCACCGTTCCAGAATTCATGACTTTCTGTGCCATTCTTGGTAATAACATTGTTGTGAATGGTTGGAGAAGAGTTATTACAATAAATACCAATACCGCTATTCTCTGATATAGTGTTATTCGTGATAGTTGGAGAGGAATTTTCCCCACAAAAGATACCGCAAAAACTTTCTATAATAATATTATTTGCAATGATTGGTGATGAATTTCCTTCGCAGGCTATACCAACATCATAATTTTCTGTTATTGTGTTATTTGTAATAGTTGGCGAAGAATTAATACACACAATGCCACAATCATCACTTTTTACTATTGTGTTATTTGTAATAGTTGGAGAGGAGATTTCACAATAAATACCCTCATCATTTTCTGATACTATGTTATTATAAATAACTGGTGAGGAGTAATAGCATGCGATACCATTATCACTATTCCATGATATTATATTGTTGGTAATGGCTGGGGAGGCAGTACTACAAAATATTCCATTGCCATATGAATACCCTTCTGGTGCCCCAGTTATTATGAACCCACAGATTAAAGCATTATCTGTAACAGTACCATCAAAGGTCACAGTATTCGTGTCTCCAAGTCCTTGTGCTGTTATCGTTGGTGTACCTATGCCAATTAATGCAATCCCTTTATTGATATACACGACCTCATTGTATATCCCGGCAGAGACAGAGACTGTACCTCCCTCTGGACAAGCATTTATCCCTTCTTGGATAGTAGTATGTGTGCCAAGGATAGTGCCATCTACATCGTACACAGTAATAATGCCTTCTTGTTGCAAAGAGGCTTTCAGAAGATATACATCGGCACTACGGGGTTTTTTCTTGCTTTGTTCTTCTTGTTGATTCTGAAAGACTTCCATCCTACGACTTAAAGATTTGGTCACAGTATTTTCTTCTGTTTCATGCTCATAAGAGAACATTTGGACATATACTATATCGTTATTACAAGACCAGTCCATACTTAAAGCATAACCATCATTTATCTTTGTAAGGTCTTCACCATCTGTCCTTATGGTATAAACACAACCATCAGTTGTTACAAAGCCAATTTTTGTATCATCTCCAGAAAAAACCATTCTTTCTATTTCGGTCGTAGCTTCATATACAGAGATTATATTATCATTTGATATTATCTTTATCTCTTTCATCGTATCTTCCAAATATGCAATCATTTGGCCATTCTTTGACCAAACGAAGCTTGAAGGGCTAATATCTAAAATGATTTGATTATTTGGAATATCTGAATCTAATATACATAGTTTGCCATATTGGTTAATATATGCTATTCTATTGTCATTATATGAAAATTTTGCATTTCTTCCTTCTCCCAAACATCTTTTATTTCTTCCATTTTTATCGATTAAGAATATACTTTCCTGAAAATTATCATCTATACCACTGTATACAATCCTCTGTCCATCATAAGAGAATGATAGGGAGAATGCAAAATCGCCTGTTATTCTTTGTGGTGTATTTGAACCTTCTAAATCTACTATCCAGATTCCACTTCTTTCAGTATCATTATTGAAAAACATAGGCAAATCTATGTAAGCTATATTTTCATCAGATACGTCAAAAGTATCTATTTCTGCAAATCCTGGCATTATACTTCCTGATCCAACAAGCTTATTATTACTACCCTCTAGATCCGTCACAAATAATCCAAATACATCTTGTCCCATTATAGAAAAATATTGATTTAACGGTTGTGCTGGACAGCCTAAATACACTATCTTTTGGCCATTCGGAGAAAACTTTGCCTCGAAGTTTAAAGCAGTCAGATCATTGTTCGTTAAATTGCTAAATTCCATTTTGTTTAAGTCCAATTTAAAGATGTTACTCAGATTGCTGTAATATAAAGAATCACCATCATCGCTTAAAGAAAAGGCAAATGGAGATAAATTATCTATTACTATTTCTTCTTCTTCCTCATCAATGATATCTTTTACAACAAGGGCCTCTTTTATACCCATTGACTTTGTATATGCAATTTTATCGTTAGAAGATGCCCAACAAAAATCTACTATCTCTGAAGCTGTGTCAATCAAAATAGGAGAATTATCAGTAGATAGATAAAGCCCGCATCCTCCATAATCACATTTCACATATGCTATCTTTGTACCATCGGGCGAGGCTTTTGCTTTGATACCTTCAGCAATGATTGAGATTTCAGAAGTAGATAAATTTACCTTTTTGATATACCCATCTTCTGAAAATAAGATTTCGTTTTGGTTCAAAAAACAAAGACTATTTTTATAACTATTTGGGCTATTTGTAACTATTGTTTTGTCTCCAGTAGTTATATCATACACCCATATATCATTATCTTTATCATAGGCAACCTTATCTGAATTTATGGATATGCAGAAGAACCATATTCTTCCTTCGTCTATGAGAGTCTTTTCTTTACTGTCCATGTCAAGGATTTTAAGTTCATATTCTTCTAAAAAATCAGGACTTATACAGAGATAGACTACCTTTGATAAATCATTAGTCTCTTCACATTCAACCTCTACCCATACATCATTTGTGAGATTTTCGATTTGATTGTTGTTCACTAAATCGTATCTATAAATATCTACTTGCCCATCTCTATCTGAGATGAATAGCAAGGAATTTCCTTTGACACAGTTAAAACCACAATAATTCAACTGGTGACTAGTAAGTTTTATCTCACTTCCTACTACAACCTGTGTCATTATTACAAAAATGATCCCGCAAATCCCAACTATTTTTTTCATTTTAGCCTCCATTTTTCTAAATTTATTTTAAAAATAAAGTTTAAAAATATCTTTGTCTTAATGTCAAGGAATTTGACAAAACTTTCTTAAGATATTAAGATAAAAACTATGAAAAAAGAGAAAAATAAAAAACCTTTTTTGCAGAGGATAAAAGAATGGGTTGAGTCGATCCTCATTGCTTTGGCAATTGCTCTTGTAATTAGGGCATTCCTTATTCAGCCATATAGGATTCCATCAGGATCTATGATTCCAGCACTGCAAGTAGGAGATCAACTTTTTGTTGCAAAATATAGTTATGCAATAACAATACCATTCACAGACAAGCAGTTATACAGATGGGCAAGACCAAAGAGGGGAGATATAGTTGTCTTTAGAAATCCTGAGGATCCAGATAGGGGTGTTTGTATAAGGATGATTTCTCCAGTAATCTGGGTAGGTACTCTTGGGAGGATAGATTTAAATCCACATAAAGATTTCATAAAAAGGATAATTGGAGTACCAGGAGACGAGATAATGATAAAGAATAGACAGGTTTTTATAAATAAAAAACCTATCGATGAATCCTATAAGATCCATGTAAATCCACAAATATATGGAATATCAGAGATGGACAATTGGCCAGAGCCAAAGGTTATTCCAAAAGGAAAATACTTTGTGATGGGCGATAACAGAGATTTTAGCTATGATAGTAGAATGTGGGGATATGTTCCAGAAAATCTTATAGTTGGAAAGGCAATGTTCATCCATTGGCCACCCTGGAGGATAAGATGGTTGAAATAGAGAAAGAATTAATGAGGAAAATAAAGCGTAAAAAAAAGATAGAGCTCATTGCTGAAATTGAAGAAAAAGATGTACAGATTGAGGAGTATTTAAACCTTGCAAGAAGGATTAAGGCTGACTTTGAAAATTACAAAAAACAACAGGAAAAGCAATCAAAAGAATTGAAAAATATTTATCAATCAAATGTCATCTTTGAACTTCTCCCTGTTTATGACAATTTGGAAAGAGCATTGAATCAGAGATCGGGTGATACGGAGAAATTTATAGAAGGTATCTCTTTTATAAAAAAACAATTTGAAGACATTCTTGCAAAAATAGGCGCACAAAGGATAAAAGCAATTGGAGAGGAGTTTGATCCAAGATTTCATGTTGCACTATCTGCTATTCCATCAAAAGAACATAAAGAAAATTCAATCATCGATGAGATCCAATCGGGATGGTTATATAATGAGATTTGTATAAGACCTAGCCAGGTCATAATAGGAGCAAAATGGCAAGAAGAAAAAACTTCGTCTCCCATGGAATAAAAGTATTTTTTGCCCTAATTCTTGCTATATTTATCATCAATAGGATAGTTGGAACAAAAGCTATAAGCAAACAAGAAGAATACGAAAAAAAATTAAAGGGAGACCCAAGAGATGTGAATGCGATTCTTTCTCTTGCAGATACTTATTACAAAAAGGCAATCCATATTGATAGTGAAGAAAGTATACCATTCCTTGAAGGTACAATAGCTTTGTGTGAGAATGCACAAGAATTAGAGGAAAGCACAAGAACACTATTTTTGCTTGGAAAGGCATATTTTGAAATGGCAAAATATACAGAAGATAAAAATGATCTCTATGATAAAGCCCAAAAGAGCTTTTTATCTTGTATTAAAAAAGGGCTAAATAGCGAGGAATTGTTTATATTGCTTGGACACACTTGGCTTATAAGGGGTTATTTAAATGAGGCAATTGATGCTTACAATAACGCACTTTCTATAAATCCAAATAATCCTTTTATTATTTCAAATATTGCATTCTCTTATAAAGAAAAAGGAGAGCTTGATAAGGCTTTATCAATTTTGAAAAAAATAGAGGAGCCAATAGATAAAAATCTATATATAATGATTCATCTTCTGTTTGGTGAGATTTATGAAAGGAAAGGGCTTTTTCTCCTTGCAAAGAAAGAATATATATCTGTATTAAAAAAGGATAAAAGAAATAAAAAGGCAAAGGCTGCCATGAAAAGATTAAGTTAAATGGGATTTTTTAGTTTTATTAAAAGAAAAAAAGAATATTATCCTTCCGAAGAGATTGATTTCGAACCTTATATAGATGAATTTTTAAGCAAAAAACAACCTATTTTAAACCCAAAGGTATCTGAAAATGCAGGATTTATCCTAAAAACTTTATTTGACTATTATAAGAAAAATCCAACCAAGGAATTGAGTAAAATTGAGCTAGCTAATCTAGCTTTTAAGATTTCAAGAAGGATCCCTATAAACCGAAAGACTGGAAAGGATATCTTGAATTTGATTAGGGCATTTTTTATATTCCTAGAAGAAAAGGGAGTTGTGGAGAGGAATCAGATAGAGGAAGTATTTAGAGAGCAAGATTTAAAATTTATCCCTCAAGAACCTGTTGTTCGGACAAGCCCAAAGACAGGAAGAAATGAACCCTGTTCCTGTGGAAGTAAAAAGAAATATAAGTTTTGCTGTGGAAGATAGAATTGGAATAATTGGTATCGGACTTATTGGAGCATCACTTGGTCTTTCGCTTAAAAAAAGAAACCTTTGTGGTAAAATTACAGGTTTTGGAAGGAACAAAGAAACTCTGCAAAAAGCGAAAGAAATTGGTGCAGTTGATCAGACTACAGACAGTTTAGAAGAAATTGCTAATAATGATATCATATTTCTTGCAGTACCAGTTTTATCTATTGTAGAAGTAGGAAAGAACCTTGCAAGATATGTAGAAAATGCTATTGTAGCTGATGTAGGCTCAACAAAAAAGATCATAGTTGATGAACTTTCTTTGGCAATTCCAAAGTTTATTGGTTGTCATCCAATGGCAGGTTCGCACAAAAAAGGACCAGAATTTGCAAAAGACGGTCTTTTTAAGGATGCAGTCGTTGTGATAACACCGATAGAAAAAACCGACATTCCTTCTAAAAATACAATAAAGAACCTATGGGAAAAACTTGATGCAAAAATAATAGAGATAAGTCCGGATGAACATGATAGGCTCGTTTCTTTATCAAGCCACATCCCTCATATTGTCTCGAATATTTTAGTTGAACTTGTTGGTAAAAATTGCCTTATTTCATCTGGATTTCATAGCATGGCAAGACTTGCTTTGTCTGATCCACTTCTTTGGAGGGATATTTTTATAACAAATAGAGAAAATATAATAATTGGACTTGAGAAAATGGAAAAAAATATTGTAAAATGGAAAGACATAATGAATGACGAAAAAGCACTTATGAATCATTTAGATGAGATAAATAGGCTTGCAAAGGAGGTATTTTATGGAGAAGACTGATAAGATTTGGATGGATGGTGAGTTTGTCGATTGGGACAACGCGAATATCCATATCCTAACCCATGCCTTGCATTATGGAACAGCTATTTTTGAAGGGATAAGGTGTTATAAAACAGAAAAAGGGCCTGCTGTTTTTAGACTTTCTGAACACATAGATAGGCTTTTTGGTGGTATGCGTGTTTTTTGTATGAAGATTTCTTATTCAAAAGAGGAAATTTGCAATGCAATTTGTGAGCTTATACGGATGAACAAGTTAGATGCTTGCTATATAAGGCCTATTGCCTATGTTTCATTTAAAGAAATGGGTCTTTTTCCATTGAATAACCCTGTCAAATTTACAATAGCTGTCTGGCCTTGGGGAACATATCTGGGTGAAGAGGGGATAAAAAATGGAATAAGATGTAAGATTTCATCATGGGTAAGACCTGATTCAAGAATCCTTCCACCAACGATAAAGTGTTCTGCAAACTACGCAAATTCTGTCTTAGCAAAGATAGAGGCATTGGATTGTGGGTATAATGAAGCAATACAATTAAATATTCAAGGACTTGTTGCAGAGGGTCCTGGAGAGAACATCTTTATGGTAAAAAATGGCAAATTATTTACTCCACCAACAAGCTCAAGTGCACTTTGTGGAATAACTGCTCAATCTGTCATTGAAATTGGAAAAGATTTGGAAATATCCTTTGAAAGAAGAGATATACTTAGGGAGGAGCTATTATGTGCAGATGAACTTTTCTTCACAGGAACAGCGGCAGAGATTACACCAATAAGGGAGATAGATGGCAGGATAATTGGAAATGGAAAAAGGGGGCCAATTACAGAAAAAATCCAGACAATATTTTTCGATATAGTTTCGGGAAAACTTCCTAAATATGATAAGTGGCTAACATTAGTATAGATGAAAACAAAAATCTTTTACGGTATACTTTTTTTCCTATTTATTCTATCTTTGTTTTTTCTCCTTGCTCCATCTTTGAGTATCCCGAAGCATCAAAGGAAAGGAAAGATAAGCTCAATATCATATTATGCACCATTTGATTTTTCAATTCCTAATGAGAAAGTAGTAAGGGAAAGGATAAAAGAAGGAGAGGCAGGGGTTTTACCTGTTTATTTACTTGATGTAAAAATTTCCCTTAAATTGCTTGAAGAATCAGCAGATAGTTTTTCAAAGATCGATAGGATAAGAAGAAAAGAGAATCTTTCCCAAAGAGAAAAGGTTGAAAAAATAAAAAAGTATCTTCCAAAAGAAGTTGCAATTGAAGACATAAGAAAGATAGTGGATATGGACGACATCCAGTTTATTAAACAAGAAGAGGCGGTAAAAAATGTAATGAATATTTGTCTTGAGAGGGGCATTTTGAATGTCTCGGAAAGATGGGAAAAAGAAAAACAGATTGAAATCATCAAAAAGAAAAAGAAAGATGGAACGATTACATCCATGGCTAATGTCTTTCCATTTGCCCAGATTCAAAAATTTAAACCGCACGGCGTTGATGATACATCCTGGAATATAGCAACAGGTTTTCTTAAGCCAAATCTTTATTTTGATAAAAAAGAGACAGAAAAAAGAAGGAGGAGGGCAAAGAAGGTAGAGCCCTCTTATATTTTTGTAAAGAAGGGTGATTTGATTGTTTCCGAGGGAGAGATGATAGACGAGATTGCAGAGGCAAAGTTTAGGGCAATATTACAACTACAAAAAGGAATAAATAAGAGAACACTCCCTTCGTTCTTTGTTATTTTCCTTCTTTGTATAGTCTCTATTTTTATATGGATTTTCAAATATCAAAGGGTTCTATTCAAAGAAAAAGACCCTTTGTTTTTCTGCATTATTCTCCTTATCATAGTAGGAATTGTAAAGTATGTTATGGTATGGTTTCCCAATTTTTGGGCACTTATTCCATTTCAAGGAGGAATTTTGTTGATAGCAATCCTTTTCTCTGAAGAACTTTCCATATTCACTGCATTTATCATGAGTATTCTTATAGGAGGGACATTTGGATGGGAACCTGGACCAATTTTGTTTTTCTTATTACCTTCAGTTTTTGGGGTTTATCTTCTTTCTTTTGTGAGGAAGAAGCAGGATTTGCTCAAAACCTGTATTGGTATAGGCATCATTAATATTTTGGTTCTATTTTCTCTTTCTCAAATAACCCAAGAAAAGACCGATATTCTACTTTATGGCACCCTAAATGCTTTAATTGTCTATTGGTTTTTATTGGGTGGACTTTTTATTTTTGAGAATTTTATTACAACAGACTTTAAGCTATACGAGCTTTCTGACCTTAATATTCCCCTCTTAAGAGACCTATTTTTAGAGGCACCAGGTACATACCACCATTCACTCATTGTTGGAACATTGGCAGAGGATGGAGCATCTTTGATTGGTGCAAACCCTATCCTTGTAAGGACAGCAAGCTATTACCATGATATTGGGAAGATGGTAAATCCAGAATATTTTATAGAAAACCAGAAGGAAAAAAAGCAATATCCAGTTCCTTCTATCTTTAGATCCCACATTGAAAGGGGGATAACAATTGCAAAGATGAAGCATCTTCCAGATAAGTTAATAGATATAATTCAGGAGCATCATGGATGTGTAAAGATTGGGGATAGCGAAGAAAGATATCCTGGGCCAAAACCAAGAAGTAGGGAATCTGCTATTGTTATGCTTGCAGATTGTGTTGAAGAGAAAACATGGTCTCTTGAGAGACCATCCACTTATGAAATAGAAAGTATTGTTGATGATGTAATTAAAGAAAAACTTATATCTGGTGAGCTCGATGAATCAGGGCTTAAGATTGATGACCTAAGGAAGATAAAAGAGGGCTTCATCAATGTTCTTTCTGCCTTGTTTCATGTGAAGGATGAAACAAAGGTTATCGGTTGAAGTTGTAAACAGGCAGAAGAAAAGAATCCCGGTTGTCTTGATTAAAAAGATAACAAAAGATATCCTTGGTAATGAAGAAAGGATAGGGGAAATAGATATCGTTTTTGTAGATGATTGTGAAATGAGGGAGCTAAATAAAAAGTTCCTTAAAAGGGATTATCCAACAGATGTTTTGGCATTTCCTCTGAAAGGTGGCGGCGAGGTTATTATCTCAACAGATACTGCCCTTGCTCAAGCAAAAGAATATGGTCATAGCTTTTTGGATGAGCTCATAATCCTTCTTGTCCATGGTATTCTTCATATTTTAGGTTATGACCACTCGGATGAAATGAAAAAAAAGGAGGTGGAATATGCCAAGGCTTGGTGTAAATGTTGACCATGTTGCAACAATCAGGCAGGCAAGGGGAGGTAGTGAGCCGGATCCAGTTTCTGCCGCAATCATTGCAGAATTAGCAGGTGCCGATGGCATAGTCGTCCATTTAAGGGAAGATAGAAGGCATATCCAGGAGAGGGATTGCATAATCTTAAGACAGATTGTTTCTGGGAAGCTTAATCTTGAGATGGCACCGACAGATGAGATGGTGAAATTCGCAAGAACCCTTAAACCAGATCAAGCAACCCTTGTTCCAGAAAAAAGACAAGAGCTTACAACAGAGGGCGGTCTTGATGTTGTTTCTGGAATTGAATATCTCAAGCCCTTAATTGGCCTTCTTCAGAATGATAGGATTAGCGTAAGCCTATTTGTTGATCCAGATATTGACCAGATAAAGGCTGCGGATAGGTGTAAGGCGGATGCAATTGAGATCCATACAGGAAGGTATGCGGATGCAAGGAATGAAGAGGAAAGAGAACTTGAATTTGACAAGATAAGAATGGCCGCTAGTTTAGGAAAAAAACTTGGGCTTTCTGTCTATGCAGGACATGGTCTGAATTATCATAATGTTCAAAGGATTGTATCAATTAAAGAAATCGAAGAACTTAATATTGGACATTCAATTGTCTCAAGGGCTGTTCTTGTTGGAATGAAGGAAGCGGTTAGGTCTATGATTGAGCTGATAAATATTAAATTGCTCATGGGCAAGTAGTAAAAGCACTTATCATAAATACAGCACCAAAGTCCCTTTGTGGTGTAAAGGAATGGGTAGATAAGAACATTATTGGTCATCTGCTTAAGATAAAATCCAAAAAACTTAATTTTGCAAGGATATTGAAAGGTGCTTGTAGAGTACCAAAAGAATCTGAACAAGCTCTTTAACCGATAGCCAAAAAAGAGAGATTTCTATGATAAAGAACAAAGAGTTCTATGAGTTAGAATACCTATCAAAGGAGAGTAAAAGATCAAAGAAACAAGGTAGGCATTATTTTAAGGTTTTTGGAAAGGAGATTCATATTATACTTAAAGGAATTAAACCTAAGGGCAGAGAATCCTACATCTTTACAGTTAGAAATAATCAAACTAATAGGTCTTAGAACACAACTTCCCCAACTTTCGTCAAATCTAATGTAAGTATTACAAATATTGATACTGAAGAATGATCCGACCGATACCTCCCCT
>DNCM01000153.1 GCA_003498085.1 bacterium | reverse complement strand
ATTTACGAGATATACTATAATTCATACAAGAAAAACAAAACACCTTGGGAAATAATAGAAGAAGATAGAAAAGGAATATCACCTCGTGTTTTACTTCTTCCACCAATTTTACTTGATAACTTATTTTATGAAAAGTTATAATAAACCTGCTTATGGGAAAGACATAGGTAGGGTGGGTCAGGATGTACCTGCTTTGCTCGAGTTTCGAAAAAATTAAGCTTGACTTTAGGAATAAACAAAAATTACAATAAAATGATGGATATAGGTTTTTATATATTTTCTCTTATTGCCATTTTTTCAGCTATTTTTGCTGTATCTTTGAAAAGCATAGTAAGGGCTGTTATGTCTTTGGGCCTTTTCTTTTTTTCTGTTGGATGTTTATATATCCTTCTTTCCCAAGAATTTTTAGGTATTGTCCAAATTCTTATTTATGTTGGTGGAGTAATCATCTTATTTCTGTTCCTTATAATGACAACAAAAATAGAACCCATTAAAACAAATTGGACCTTCCTTCCTGCTGTTGTTATATCTTGTGTTTTACTTTTTCTTATTGTTTGGATATTTAATAAGGGCAAGTTAAAATTTACATCTTTTGCTCCTTCATCGATAAATGAGATTGGAGTTCTTCTTATGACAAAATATCTTATTCCATTTGAGGTTGTTTCTTTGGTTTTATTAGTCACCCTAATTGGGACTATTTGTTTATTAAAGAAAAAAGATTAATGGAAAAATATCTTGTGCTTTCTGGTATACTTTTTTCAATAGGGCTTTACGGTGTCCTTTCTAGAAGGAATGGAATTATGGTCTTAATCTCTATTGAGATAATGCTAAATGCAGTAAATCTTAATTTTGCATATTTTTCTTCTGTTCATAATCCACAGGGACAAATTTTTGCATTGTTTTCTATCGTTGTTTCTGCGGCAGAGGTTGCCTGTTGTCTTGCTATATTCTTACTGGCATTTAGATTGAAGGAAAAGGTTGATCTTGATCAATTCAATCTTATGAAAGGTTAGAGATGATTAAAATAGGAATAATCGGATACGGTTATTGGGGTCCCAATGTCACAAGAAATTTTAATTCCTTAAAAACTGCAAAGATTCTTATGATTTGTGATATGAATCCCGATGCAAGAAAAAGGGCGGAGATGGCTTGCCCTGATATAAAAATAGTTAGTGATTACAATGAGGTTATAAACTCACCAGATATCGATGCTGTGGCTGTTGTCACTCCGGTCTTTACACATTATGAGATTGCCAAAGAGGCACTTCTTAGTGGAAAGCATATATTTGTTGAAAAGCCCTTTACATCCAAGGTTTCCGAAGCAGAAGAATTGATAAATCTTGCCGATAAAAAAAATCTTAAGATTATGGTAGACCATACATTTCTTTTTACATCGGCTGTAAGAAAGATTAAAGAGTGTATTGATAATGATGTATTAGGGAGGATATATTATTACGATTCTACAAGGGTAAACTTAGGTCTTTTCCAACATGATATAAATGTTATCTGGGATCTTGCACCTCATGATCTGGCTATATTGGATTATTTATTCCAAGAAAAACCCGCTGCACTCATAGCAACTGGTGCAGAACATTTTGGAAGGAACTTAGAAGATGTTGCGTACATTACTTTGTATTTTGAAAGCAATATGATTGCCCACTTCAATGTTAATTGGCTGACTCCTGTTAAAGTAAGAATGACCCTTATTGGCGGAGACAAAAAGATGTTAGTTTGGAATGATTTAGAGGTGGATGAGAAAATTAAGATATATGATAAGGGCGTTGAAATTACAACAAAAGAAGGGGTTTATAGCCTCCTTACAAAATATCGTTCAGGGGATTGTTGGATACCTAAAATAGACCAAATTGAGGCATTAAGTTCGGAAACAGAATACTTTATTGACTGTATTCTAAACAATAAGACTCCGATCAACGATGGATATGCAGGCTTGAGGGTTGTAAAGATACTTGAGGCAACTAATGAATCATTGAAGAACAAAAGTAGGTTAATCGAATTAAAGTGAAGATAGAATTTGTTGACCTAAAAGCACAATATCTATCAATAAAAGACGAAATTAACTCCTGTATTTTAAATGTCTTTGAAAAGTCTAGTTTTGTTTCTGGTCCTTTTGTAAAATCTTTTGAGGAGAATTTTGCAAGGGCGCATAACGTAAAATATTGCGTTTGTGTAAATTCTGGAACATCAGCACTCCATATTGCAATGTGGGCTTTGGGAATTAAAGAAGGTGATGAAGTTATCCTTCCTACATTTACATTTTTTGCAACACCTGAGGCAGTCAGTCTATGCGGAGCAAAACCTGTATTCGTTGATATTGAAGAAGAATATTTTAATATTGACCCAGAACTCATCGAAATGGCAATTACACCTAAAACAAAAGCTATAATTGCAGTTCATCTTTACGGTCAACCAGCACAATTGGACAAAATAAAAGCTATAGCAGAAAAAAATAATCTCTTGTTAATTGAAGATTGTGCACAAGCACATTTAGCAGAGTATAAAAGAAAGAAGGTAGGTTCTTTTGGTATATGTGGATGTTTTAGCTTCTATCCTGGAAAAAACCTTGGTGCTTATGGTGAGGGCGGGGCTGTTTTAACTAATGATAGTGAGCTTTATCTAAAAATGCTTGCCTTAAGAGATCATGGCTCACTGAAAAAATATTACCACGATTACATTGGACATAATTATAGAATGGAAGGTATTCAAGGTGCAATATTAGATGTTAAATTAAAATATCTTAATGACTGGACAGAAAAAAGAAGGAAAAATGCCATCCTTTATAGAAAATATTTAGCCGAAATAAAAGAAGTTGCTTTACCCCTTGAAATGCCCGATACAAAACATGTCTATCATTTATTTGTTATCCGTACTCCAAAGAGGGATGAGCTGATAAAGTATCTTCAGGATAACGGTATTTTTGCTGGAATCCATTATCCTGTTCCTTGTCATCTCCAAAAGGCTTATAGGTTTCTTAATTACCAACAGGGACAATTTCCAATCTCAGAAAGATATGCAAATTGCGTTTTGTCTCTCCCAATGTTTCCAGAATTAACCGAGGCACAAATTCAATTTGTCTTCCAAAAAGTAAAAGAGTTTTTTAACAGCCTGTAATTCAGACATAACAATTGAAAAGTAGCTTGAGAGTAGAAATAGCAGGATTTTTAGAGGATGCTTGTTTGGTAATAAAAAATGGTTCTTCTCCAAAAATAGT
>DNCM01000091.1 GCA_003498085.1 bacterium | reverse complement strand
AGAAGGAAAATATGAGATAAATGTGATGAGTATCCAAGACTTTGTCTCTATCTCCTTAGGAGAATATATAAAGAACTATTTAGAATTTGGTAAAAAATTAAAAGAAGTACCTTCTATATTTGGTATGAATTATTTTTTACGCGATCTTAATAGTGGTGAATTCCTCAATGATCGCAGAGACAAACATATCTGGGTAAAATGGATGGAATTGTGTGTTCACAATGATGTTAAGGCAAGGAAAACTCCTATTGGATTCATTCCGCTGTATGAAGACTTGGTTGGATTTTTAAGCAACTGTTAGACAAAGAATATACAAAGCAAGATTATCTTACTCAATTTACTACCCGTGTCCCAGAACTATTAGCGAAAATTGAACGGGTAAGAGAATTCTGGAAGACAAAGGTTTCTGATACACCAGAGGAACTTCTCGTCGTATTAGATGAACAGCAAGAACGTCTACTTAAAGCAAAAGAAGATTTTGGAGATTATATCTTACCTGAGTCTTTTGAGGTAGTTTAATTTTACTCACCGAACGAACATACTACCTTGGTCATCGACTTAAAGAAATGAGTCAATTTCAAAATCTTACAATTTATTTATTCTCATCTTTATGATCTTCTATTTGCTCTTTTTTATTTGCTTTATTTTCTACAAACTTTCCTTGTAATAGCTCTTCAATGACTATTGGTATAATCTTGCTGATATCAGTCTCTGGTCCCGCCCATCTATTTAATTCCCTTGCCCTTTTGCTTAAAAGATTTACAAGGCGATATTTGCTTTTTGAATATATTAGCATCTTTTCTATATCATACAACATTTCTGATGTCAAGCACCCCCTTTTTCTTTAAAATTATATTTTTTATTTCTTCTATTGCCTTTTCTTGTTTATCATTTACAACAATATAGTCGTAATATTTTGCTTGTTTATTTTCTTCTTTTGCCTTTGCAAGCCTTTTATCCAAAGCTTCCTTATTCTCTGTTTTTCTTAAAATAAGCCTTTTCTTAAGTTCCTCTATAGATGGTGGAGTAAGGAATATAAGGAGGGCATCTGGAAATAGCTCTTTTATTTTCCTTCCTCCAACAACATCTATATCAAGCAAAAGATCATAATTACCATTCTTTGCATCTTCCAATGTCTTTTTTGCTGTTCCATAGTAATCACCAAATAATTGAACCCATTCGATAAACATGTCATTTTCGATCATTTTTTGAAACTTATCCCTGGTGATAAACTTGTATTCTCCTTTTTCAACTTCACCGCTCCTTGGCTTTCTTGTCGTGTATGAGACAGAGAACTTCAAAGTTGGAATGGAAAATAAAAGGCCTTTACATATCGTTGTCTTTCCAGTCCCAGATGGCGCGGAAATGACAATAAGCATTAATAAACTACCTCAAGGAGAAAAAGCCCGTTTGCTGGAGCTTTCCACGATACCCTCTTTCTCATGTTGAAGATATCTATTATATTTTCCTTTTTAAGTATACCTTGACCGACTTTAAGGAGCGTTGCAACAATAGACCTTATCATATTTGTAAGAAAGCTTGCTCCAGAAATATCAAAAAATATAAGGCTTTCTCCAAAAATACCTTGGTTTTTAACAATTGATATATCTTTAATCTCTCTTGTTGGATTTCTCCCTTCACACATCGCAAATGATGAGAAATTATGCGTTCCAATAAAAACAGTGCTTGTATCTTCCATTGCAGAAATATCAAGTTCATATGGAAAAAAATAGCTATACCTTGAGAGATAAAGACATTTCTCTTTTTGATTTTGAACAATATACCTATATTTTCGTATCAAAGCATGTCTCGGATTAAATGAGGTATCCACCTCGGTTACTCTTCTTACAAATATATCCTTCGGCAAAATAGAGTTTATCCCATCCTTTAAATTTAGACAAGGGATAGATGAACATGTTTCAAAGCAAACAACTTGGCCCAAAGCATGTCCTCCCCTATCTATCCTCGATGCACCCTTTGTCTTTATCACTTCTTTTGTAATTTTTGAAATTGCATTTTCCAATGTCCCTTGAACACTAGGTTTGTCCTTTTGCCTTTGAAAACCATAGTAATTTGTTCCATCATAGGCTATTGTCAACTTTAGTTTTCTCATAGAAAGAAAGAACTGTTTCTCCAAATTTTTTTTGCTTTTTTAAAATAAGTTGTCCAACTTCTTTTGATATATCCTCCTTTTTATGATGCTGGGCTATTACTAACCCGTCGTCTTTTAATATAAAAGCTTTATCTATCGCATCGATTGTTTTGTTTACAAGGAAATCCTTATATGGAGGACCAAGGAATATGATATCAAACCCTTCTTTAAGCCTCTTTATTGCTAAAAATGAATTTCCAATAAAAACCCTTGTAGCATTTTCAAACCCCAATTCTTTTAATGCCTCCTTGATTCTATTTGCTTGGTTTCTATCCCTCTCGACAAATAGGGCATATTTTGCTCCCATACTTAATGCTTCAATCCCACAAGAACCAGATCCTGCAAACAGATCGAGGAAATAAGCACCAGGAATTCTATCCTTAATTGAAGAAAATAAAGAATTCTTTACCCTTGCCAAAATTGGCCTTGTAAAATGAGAATGAGTAGGTTTTGCAATTTTACTCCCCTTTTTGCTTCCCAAAATTATCCTTGGCATTTTTTAGTCAAGGAAATAAGTTTTTTAATCACCATCTCAGTCAATTCTTCATTTAGACTTCCTAAGCCACAAGATGGCGTGATAAAAAAACAATCGCAAGGTATCCCTTCCATCTCTTTAATCAACTTATCAAATAACATATTCTCATCAACATCTATAATCTCCTCACTTGATGGAACAATCCCTACTGCAAGTATACCTTCACTTTTGATAAATGATAATAAAATTTGTTTATATAAAAAGAGATTGTGAAAATAATTATAAGCATCAAAGCTTAAAATGTCAAGTTTTGTTTTTAAAATAATATCCCAATCTGTGTTTCCACAACAATGGATGCCAACAAGGCATTTTTTCTTAAGCGGCAAAATAATCTCATTAAGCCATGAAACCACATCTTCTCCCGAAACTGGAATAACAGATGAACCAAAACCCGCGAGATATGGTTCGTCAATAAAGATAACCGGTTTTCCAAATTCTTTTAGTTTATTTACTTGCCATAATGCATTCTGCAAAAGCCCTATTTTGATTGCAGAAAATAATTCATCATGATAAATGACAGGTTTTTTATTTTGGTCACATACGGATAAACCAAAGCTTATAGGACCTGTAATCTGTCCTTTCACATATTCTTTTTTTGGCTTAGTATCAAGAAATTCGAAAAAACCCGAGGCATAGTCAGGAGAAAATGAAAAAGCCTCCAAATCACAGGATAAAGTTTTTTCGTAGAATACTGCAAGTTCATATTCTATATCGGATGTATCAAAATAGATGTTTTTATTCTCGTAGTCCAATTTTACAGAGGGAAGCCATTTGCTAAATTGGTTGTACATATTTTCTAGAAATGACCTCTTTGGAAGTTGTGGCCACACGGGAATGTCGAGTAATAAAGATACCTCGATTGCCTTCTTTGGTTCAAGATGTGGAAAGCTTCCGATGGCGGTTGAGAATATCCCTTTCATCTTATACTCCCTGCCTTAATAAGAAGATATTCACCAATTAAGAAGAAAATGATACCAAAAAATTTTCTTACTTTCCCCATCCATGGGCCTGGCTTTGGAATTTTAATTATAAGTCCTGTTATACTTCCAAGAAGGATTATTAAAAGCCCAGTCCCCAATGCATAGGTAAATAGGATTGTAGTTCCAAAAGCGATATTTTTCTTTGTTGCAACATATAAAAGAATAGCACCAAGTACAGGAGTAATGCAAGGTGAGAATATAAGGCCAGAGACACAACCAAGGATGAATGCACCAAAAAGACCCTTTCTTTTTTGTACTCTTAAAGAAGGGATATGAATAGAAAAAACCCCAAAGCTTGAAAGACTAAAAAGGATAAAAATATTTGCAACAATAAAATATACAAGGAAACTTTGGGTAATTATCCCAAATATGCCGCCACTTAGGCTTGCAATAATGCCAAGAATAGAATAAACACATGCCATGCCAAGGACATATAATAATGAAAGAATAAAGCTATTCAATAGAGGGGTTCCTTGGCCACAAATATATCCAACAATAATAGGAATCATTGGATAAACGCAAGGTGTAAAAGAACTTAAGATACCTGCTAAAAATACAAGTATTATAGCAAGAAAAGGATTAAAATTAAGGTATAAGCCTATTTTATCAGCAAGTTCCATAAATACTAGTTGCCAAGATCCGAAGGTATGGATAATTCCAATGAATTATTCTACAAAGAAAGACGAAACCCAGCCTTCCCTTCCATCTTCAATGAGAACTTTATAATACCATTTTTTTGATGAATCAACAATGATTACTTTTCCGCCTTTATCTATTTTTGCAAAGACTGTTTTTCCCGGATATGTCCAAATATTTGTTCCATCTCTTTTTATTGTCATCTTCATGCCTCTTTCGGGCAAGGGAGGTGGGATAAACCTTATTTCTTTTCTCTCTTCTTTTTTTATCTCTACTAGTTCTTCTTTAACCAAAACTTTTTCCTCTTTTTCTTTCTCCACTGCTACATCAAATGGTGCCTCAATCCGAAATATATTTATAACTTCATCCCTCAATGATGAATAATAAATAAAGCCATCATTGGACCAACAAGGGAAATTACTGATCGATTTTCCTGTAAGTTGGATATCACCACATCCATCGATGTTTACAACCCTAATATCAGCCATTTTAAAATTTTTGATGTCAATCACACTTTTAAATTCAGTATTTTTTGGTATAGATGTATAAACAATCTTTCTTCCATTTTGGGAAAAGCAAGGGAATATACATCCAAAATTTGGGGAATGGAAAACTAAAGTTTCGCTCCTACCATCTGCTCCAACAACCCATATATCACCATCCCTTTCAAAAACAATCTTTTCTCCATCAGGAGAGAACTTTCCAAAACAACCTTTTGTTATCTCTGTTGTAAGATGAGTTTCCAAATCGATGATCATTAAAGTTGGTTCTTTTTTTGACAGTGATGTAAAAAGAATTTTTTTTCCATCTGGTGAGAAATCTGGTGCAACTTCATTTCTCTCTCTGTCAAATGTTACCTGCCTTACATCCATTCCAGAAAATGTGTTCATTATGAAAATATCGAAATTGCCAAATCTATCCGATGAATACGCAATGCTTCTTCCATCTGGTGAAAATGATGGAAAGATGTCGGCTTCTTTCCCAAATGTCCTCTGAGTAGTTGCTTGCTCATTTATATTCTTTATGTATATATCAAAATTTCCCCTCTTGTTCGACGAAAATGCTATGTATTGACCATCAGGTGAAACATCACAAAAAAGATCAACTGCTTTGTTATCCGTAATTTTTGTTGTCGGAAAGAATATATAGCCTTCTTCACCCGGTATTTCCTTACACCCTATAACAAATAAGGAGAGAATGAATACAAAATAATACCACTTTTGCATTGCAAAAATTATAAACATTCAGAGCCTCTCTGTCAAGAAGTTTTTCTTTAAAAAAGCCAAAGCATACCATAAAAAACAAAAATCTTGACCAAATGCCTTATTTTATACTATCTTTAAGATATGAAAACAGGGGCTGAAATTTTAGTTGATGCATTAAAAGAAGAAGGTGTTGAGGTTATTTTCGGCTATCAAGGTGGAGCAGTCCTTCCTATTTTTGATGTTTTTTATAGGACGAAAGATTTAAGGATTGTTCTTGTTCGTCATGAGCAGGGTGCGGCACATAGTGCAGATGGCTATGCAAGAGCAACAGGAAAAGTTGGTGTCTGTATTGCAACATCAGGGCCTGGAGCAACAAACCTTACAACAGGTATTGCAACAGCGTACATGGATTCAATCTCGATAGTTGCAATAACAGGTCAGGTTCCAACATCTATGATTGGAAACGATGCTTTTCAAGAGGCAGACATCGTTGGAATAACAAGGCCGATAACAAAGCAGAGCTATTTAGTAAAGGACACAAATGAGCTTTATCGCATAATAAAAGAGGCATTTTACCTTGTAAGATCTGGAAGACCAGGGCCTGTTTTGGTGGATATTCCAAAGGATATATCTGCTGGAATGGGAAGTTTTAAATCAATAAAAGAGGTTTCATTGAGGAGTTATAACCCAAGATATAAAGGCCACCCACAACAGATAAAAAAAGCAGCTCTTGCAATAAAAAAGGCAAAAAGGCCTGTCATTTACTCTGGTGGCGGTGTTATCTCATCTTCAGCATCAGAAGAATTAAGAGAGCTTGTCGAAAAGACAGGAATTCCTATAACAAGTACACTTCTTAGTCTTGGAGCAATAGACGGAACACATCCATTATTTCTTGGTATGCTTGGGATGCATGGAACAAAGTATGCAAACTTTGCTATTACTGAATGCGATCTGATCATTGCAATTGGTGCAAGGTTTGACGACAGGATAACAGGGAAAAAGGATGAATTTGCGAAGGGTGCAACAATAATTCATATTGATATAGATCCATCAGAGATAAGTAAAAACATCTTTGCCCATATCCCTATTGTTGGGGATTGTAAAATGGTTTTACAAGAGCTCAATAAAATTGTTGAAAAACCAGAGATATCTGAATGGGTAAAAAAAATAAATGGATGGAAGAAAGAGTACCCGCTTGAATGGAAAGATGATGGTGAACTTAGGCCACAATATATTATTGAAAGAATTTGTGAAATAACAAATAGGGAGGCAATCATTACAACAGAGGTTGGCCAAAACCAAATGTGGGCTGCACAGTATTACAAATGCAAATATCCAAGACAATTTTTATCGTCTGGTGGCCTCGGAACAATGGGATATGGTCTACCTGCCGCAATTGGGGCACAGATTGGATGTCCAGATAAAATCGTTTTTGACATTGCAGGAGATGGGTCAATCTTAATGAATATCCAAGAATTGGCAACAGCTGTTCAGGAAAAGCTTCCTATAAATATTGCAATATTGAATAATAGATATTTAGGAATGGTTCGTCAATGGCAAGAGTTATTTCATGGAAAAAGGTATTCCTATACAAGTCTTGAGGTTGGGCCAGATTTTGTAAAGCTTGCAGAGGCATTCGGTGTATTTGGAATAAGGGTTGAGAAAAAAGAGGAAGTAGATAATGCGATAAAAAAAGCTATTGAATTTAGGGGCCCAGCTTTGATAGACTTTAGGATAGTAAGGGAAGAAAATGTATTCCCTATGATTCCGGCTGGAGCATCCCTTAAAGAGATGATCGATGGGACAGCATGAAAAGTTAAAATATGAGACATATTATATCGCTTTTGGTCGAAAATAGATTTGGAGTGTTGGCAAGGATTGCAGGGCTTTTTTCTGCAAGAGGGTATAATATTGACTCATTATGTGTTGCAGAAACAGATGATCCAACTATCTCAAGGATGACCATTGTAACGCATGGTGATGATAAAATTATTGAGCAAATAGAGAAACAATTAAACAAGGTTGTAGATGTCATTAAGGTCTCTGATCTTACGGATACAGAACATGTTGAAAGGGAGCTTGTGTTACTTAAGGTAAAAAGCGAAAAAAGAAGCGAATTAATGGAAATTTGTGATATCTTTAGGACAAGGATTGTTGATGTTGGCTTGAAATCTTTAACGATTGAAATAACGGGAGATGAAGGAAAAATAAGTGCTTTGATAAATCTCCTTAAACCATTTGGAATACTTGAACTTACAAGAACAGGAAAGGTTGGGGTTGTAAGGGGAGAAAAATAGTTGGGCGAATAGTTCAGAGGGAGAACGCTTCTCTTACAAGGAAGAGGTCGGAGGTTCGAGTCCTCTTTCGCCCAT
>DNCM01000193.1 GCA_003498085.1 bacterium | reverse complement strand
CTAATTCTCTTATTTTTTCTTCCAAATCCTTGTTTTTCTCCTCCATCTATCTTATTTTACTTATCGGCCATTTTTTGGAAAAAACTTTATAGGAAAAATTATAATTGTGGATTTACGCCTTTAGTTTTTTAGGTTATGATAAGACTGAATAGTTACCTATAAACTTTCTACCGAAGAATTCTTACAAACAAAGGCTATGGTTGTTGGAAGGTAAGACTTCCCAAAAACCTTGCTTTAAAACCCTATATTTCTTATAATTTTCTTTATGAAAAGGCTTGATACCATTATTGAATATCTGCTTTTATCTATCCTTGTTGCGGTTCCAGTTTTTTATGACACAAACATCCATACCACTTTTGACCTTTCAAAGGCTCTCATACTTCGAGTTCTCTCTATTATCCTCCTTGTCTTCGTCAGTCTAAGGCTTGTTTTTTTCCCATTTTCATTCAAAAGAAGCTTACTCGACCTTCCAGTCCTTGCCTTTTTTGTATCAAGTATTGTTTCAACTATATTCTCAGTCTCTCCTTGGGTAAGCTTCCTTGGGACATATAGAAGATTTGAAGGATTCATTACAATTTCTTGTTATATTTTTTTATTTTTTGTAGTAATGAGCCTTATCAATCCAATAAGGGTTTATAGGTTTCTTAAAACAATAATAATTGTTGGCGTAATCTCTGCTATCTATGGAATACATCAAACGATTACTGGCAGTGGAGCATACCCCCTATCTTTCTTTGGAAATCAGAACTTCTTAGCGGCTTATCTTGTTATCGCATGTCCTCTAGCACTTTTCTTTGGTTTTGGCAGAAAAATAAATATTTTTTGGATAATAAGTTTCCTTATAATCACCCTTTGTTTATTATTTACAAGGACAAGGGGTGCATATATTGGATTTTCTATTGGAATGGTATTTTTCTTTGTTATAGCAGGTATTGATTTTTTAAAGAGAAAAGAGATGAAAGTCATTCTCGGGATTTTAATTTTAGCATTCATCGTCCTTTCTATTAACCCATCGACATCGCCAATAAAAAGGATTTTATCTACCTTTAGGATAACAGATGAAGGTATAGCCATCCAAGGAACGGCCCTTGAGAGATTTTATCTATGGAAGGCAGGAATAAGGACAATGCTTGCATATCCATTAACAGGCTGTGGTATTGAAACAATGAGACTTGCGTATGCAAGGTTTGAGCCGAAGGAGCTTGAGGTAGTTGGTGGTCATAATGTCAAAGCAGATAGAAGCCATAATGAGACTGTTGATATGGGTGTTACAAGGGGAATCCCTGGACTCATTGTTTATGTATGGCTTTGGGGAATGATTTTGGTTTTGTTATTTAAGATAAGAAAAAAAGATAAAATTCTTTCTGCATCCCTTGCATACTCATTCATTGCATATTTTGTCCAAAACCAATTTAATTTCTCAATGCCATCATACACAACAACATTTTGGATTTTACTTGGGCTTTCTTCCCTTTTGCTAAGCCATGTAGAAAAAAAGAAATATCTTCAACTAAAGGCGAAGGTATCGCCTATAAGGATCATTGTTTTTTCAATCGTCGCTATCTTTGCTCTTGTTTCCTTTATTTCAACTTTTCCCATCTATATTGCAGATACATACTTTAAAAATGCTGTTTTAGCAAAGGATAGTGGACAGTTTGACAATGCAATTAAGTATTCAGAAGAGGCAATAAAGAGACATCCAAAGGAAGTATACTACTACGAAACACTTTGCGAATCCCAATTTATGAAGGCACAATTTGCAAGATCTAAAGAAGAGCAGAAAGAATGGGTGAACAAAACATTTTCTTCTGCCAGCAAAGCACTTTTCATTACACCAACGAATGGATTCTTTTATAATCTCACAGGTGGCCTTTACACATTGCTTTATTTTTCTGGAGAAGAGGAAGGGAAGGATTTGGCTATGGAGGAATACAGAAAAGCCCTTCAACTTATGCCTGTATTTACTGAGCCTTATCTTAATATGGCTGTTATCTATAAAAAAGAGAAAGAATTGGACAAGGCAATAGAATGTTATGAAAAGATTCTTGAGATCTCCCCAAACTATCCAGAAGCATTGGTTTATCTTGGTGATATATACATTGAGCAAGGAAAGATGGAAGATGCTTTTCTCTGCTTTGAAAACGCAGTTATTTCATCTAAAGAGAAAATTAACAGGGACCCTGCAAACAAGAAATATCCGCCCATCCTTAAGTACGCAGAATCTATGGTTGCTAAGTTTAAAAGATGAGGGCTATAAATTGGCTTATCAAAATACTATTCTTTCTCCTTATCTTTACAATACCACTTCTTATGGATGTCAATATAGCATCAACATTCAGCCTGCCAAAGGTAACACTTCTTCGTATTATCTCACTACTCATCCTCGGATTATGGATTATTAAGTTATCCTTTTGGAATTTTGGGTTCGTAAGAACAGGTCTTTTTTATCCCATCATTGCTTATGTTATAACCCTTATCCTTTCACTTATTTTTTCAAGAAGTCCAGTTTTATCATTCTTTGGCTCATATGAAAGACAGGAAGGTGTAATTACCTTAATAAATTATATCTTTCTATTTTTTGCAGCGGCAAATTTACTGGAAAAAGAAGATATCAAGTTAATCATTAAAGGGGCAATTTTGGCCGGTTTCTTAAGCTCATTATATGGAATATTTCAGCATTATAACTATGACCCATTTGGCTTTTCTTGGGGAGCTTTTTCAAAAGATAGAGTAGTGTCTACATTTGGAAACCCTGTATTTTTTGGGGCATATACAGTTATGGTTTTGCCACTTGCATTCTCTATGTTTATTTTGGAAAAAACACTACTCCTTACAATTCTATATGGTGCCTCTTTTTTCACTATCCTTGGCGGCTTTCTCTTTGCAAATACAAGGGCATGCTATGTTGGATTATTCCTTGAGATAATAGTTGGAGCAATTGCATTGTTTATACTAAGAAAAAACATTCCAAAAAAAAGACTCCTCATTGTTTTAGGGATTAGCCTTATCTTTGTTGTAATTGTCAGTATAAAGCTTGGAGAAGTGGGTATTGCAAGATTTTCTGAAGTTTTTAAGATATTTGAGAAAAAATATGTCGGCTCAACAGGAGCAAGACTTATGATGTGGAAAACTGGAATAGAAATGATAAAGGACAATCCTATTTTTGGTATAGGTCCCGAAACAATCGGAATAACATACCCACATTATCTCTATCAAGTATACGATCGCCGTTTCCCATTTGAATATGAAGATAGGATGCACAATGACATTTTTGATACATCGGTTACCAGAGGCATTCCAGGGCTATTAGCATATCTTTGGATAATATTTTCGTTTTATGTTTTTTCAATTAGGCTATTTTTCAAAGTGGTATATCAAGAAAAAATCATCGTATTAGGTCTTTCTTTGGGTGTTTTGGGCTATCTTGCCCAAAATCAGTTTTCCTTTGGTCTTCCTTGCATATCTTTGCTTTTTTGGATCATGCTAGGCTCTATTTTCCTCCTTACAAAACAAAAACAAAGGCCAAAACCCATTAAAAAATATAATTTACTTTTCTTCCTCATTCCAATCTTTCTTCTTTTTATCCCAATTTATCTCTCATACGAGGCAGATAGGGCTATTAGAAACAATGATTATCAAAGGGCAATAAGACTTAATCCATTTTGTAGAGACTATAGGGAGACATATGGAAGCTATCTTGTGGATATGGGAAAAAACTATGGTGGAGAATGGCCAGATAGGATAATTTCTGAAATGACAAAAGCGAATAAGGTCTTTAAGAACGATGGAATCCTCCTTTCAATCCTTGGAATGGGCTATGAAATGAAAGGTAATATAGATAAAGCTCTTTCTGTCTATGAGAAAGCTTTATGGATCAATCCATATTTAGGGAATACATTCAATAACCTCGGGGCAATTTATGGAAATAAAGGAATGTTTAAGGAAGCAGGAGAGGCATTTCTTCGTGGATTAAAGGGATTTCCTCATGATTCCATGCTTTTTTCCAATGCAAAGAGACTTGGATTTATCATGCTTGATAGGGGAATGGAAAAAGAGGCAGAGGAGATATTCGATAGGCTAACAGAACTTTATTTGAACAAAGAAGGATTGATAGAGCTCCACAGAGATCTTTTTGTAAGATATTCCAATGAAAAAAATAAAACTATGTCTGACAAGCACCTTATGATATACCAAAAATTGGTTTTAAGATAAAGCTTCCAATGATTGATGCACTAGATTAATCCACAGAAATCTTGTCATACATCTGCTTTGATATTATACTTAGGGCGTGGAAAGATCTATACTTTTTCTCCCTGGGTGGGGATTAGATAAAAGAATCTTTCAATGTATAGATCCTGATATAAACAGAGAGGATTTTAAAATTCCTGTTACAATCATTGGCCATTCGTTCGGCGGGTTTCTTGGATATAGATTTAGCCTTCTTTATCCTTGGCTTGTTGATAGGCTTATTCTCATTGGTGTGAGGATAATGTACAAAAAGAAAGAAATCGATACAATGAGGAGAAATCTTATAAAAAATAAAGAAATAACCCTTTACAGCTTTTACAAAAGCTCATTTTACAATGAAGATGAATTTTTGATTTTTAAGAAAAATTTCCTCCTCCATTATCTTAAAAAAGAAAAAGAAAAGCTACTTTTACAGCTTGATCTACTCGAAAAAATGAAAATTGAGCCGTGCGATTTAAAGAAGATAGATGATGTAATTTTAATTCATGGAAAAGAAGACAAGATTGCACCAGCGGTTGAGGCAATAAACCTTGCCAAAAAAGCAAATAAAAGGCTTTTTTTGCTTGATAATATTGGCCATGTCCCATTTTTGAATAAAGGGTTTTTAGAATGGATAAAAAAGATATTGTAAAGAGGTTTTCAAGGTTTGCATCATCTTATAAAGGGGATGTCCAAAGGATAATTGGGGAAATGCTTATTGGCATGCTAAATTCTAAAGAAGATTTCTCTCTAATCCTTGAAATAGGATGTGGAAATGGAGCAACGACAAGGTTTATAAAAGAAAGGTTTTCCAATGCAAAGATCGTTTCTTTAGACATATCAGAGAAGATGGTAATGCTTGCAAAGGATATTACTGACATATCGTTTATCGTTGCAGATGGTGAGAGGTTCTGGTTTAAAGAAAGGTTTGACATTATAATCTCTAATTTAGTCTTTCAGTGGTTTAGTAATCTTAAAGATTCACTCATACTTTATAAAAGCATCCTTCGCGAAGATGGTATCCTTCTATTTTCCATATTTGGCTATAACACCTTATGGGAACTTAGAGAAGCATCGAGGGAATTACTAAAAAGTGATATAAAAACAAAATCTTCGTACTTTTTAAAAAAAGAAGAATTGATTGAAATGCTTGGAGATAAATTTACGATAAAAGAGAATTTTATTGAGAAAAGCTACACTTCCATTATGGATTTACTCTATAGCATAAGATATGCAGGGGGTCTTGATGAAAGATATATATGGACAAAGGGAATGATAAAAAAGCTTGATAGTATCTATAGGAATAGATTTAAAGAGATTCGGGCAACATATCATACTTTTTTGTGTAAAGGTAAGATTGGTTATCTTCCAAGTCCCATAATCTCTTGATATGCCCTGATAAGGCTATTTCTTATTGTCATAATTAACTGAAGACTCACCTCTGCCTTTGATGCAGCAATCGTAAGGTCGTGTAAATTTTCAAGTTCTCCTACAACAAGTTTCTGAGCAAGAATGTTTGCCTCCTTCTGTTGTTTGTTTGAAGCAGAAAGTCCTTTTAGTACAAGGTCAAAAAGTACATTATCTTTTTTCTGGACTTTTGTTACTTTTTGTTCAACAATTGGTTGTGGCAATAAAGAAAATAAATCAACCTCCACAGTTTTTTACCTCCATCATATCTCCAAAGCCTTCGTCATCATCTGTTTTGCAGCTCTTACTGCAGTAACATTTGCCTCATAAGCCCTTGTTGCAGTTATAAGATTTATCATCTCTGTTGCAAGATTTATATTTGGATACGCAACATAACCATCCTTGTCTGCGTCTGGATGCCCTGGTTCATACTTTAGTTTTGGTGGAGTCGCATCCTCTTCTATCCTTAAAACCCTCACTCCATCTCCTGGGGTAACAGAAACTGGAAGTCTAACAAATGGAATGTTGAATAATGGTTGTGGTGCTCTCGGTGCAAATATAGGAACCTTTCTTCTGTATGGACCTCCTTCTGGTGTCCTTGTTGTATTTATATTTGCAATGTTTAGAGAGATAATATCCATCCTTAATCTTTCTGCAGACATACCAGATGCCGATATATTCATTCCAGAAAATACTCCACCTATTAGCATTATTTACCTCCCTGTGCAACAAGCTTTAATAATCTAAACTTACTTGCAAGCTTTGTTGCTATTGCATTGTAATAGATTGTATTTTTTTCAAGATCTGCCATCTCTTGATTTATATCAACATTGTTTCCGTCATTCCTATATGTTGTATCATTTTCTATTATAATCTTTGGTCTTCCAACCAAAACCTCTGTTGAGAACCGGATATGTTTTGAATGGAGTGTCTTTGCTCTTATTTTGGAAGAAGGCATAAAATCTTCAAATATAACGGATTGCCTTTTAAATCCTGGTGTATTCACATTCGCAATATTGTTTGAAATGACTCTATGACGTAAAGAGGCTGAATCAAGTCCTCTAGCCATTGTCTCAATCGTCCTTCCTGTTAAACTTTCAGTAAACATCTTCATCTATTATATCGGCATTTTTTTTATATTACTTAAGTGATTTTTTTAATAAAAGAACGGAAAAAAATGTAAGAGGGAAGGTACATGGTATACAGGGGATTAAGGTTTATGAGGGAAGGGTTAGTTAGAGAGTTAAAGGAGATTAGTATTGAGGAGGTAAATTTTAGAGTTTAGGATTCAAAATTTTGATATATTAGAATGGATATTATGACATCATGCGGGGTCTAAACAATATATTCGATGTAAGAATAAGAATGGTACAGTTTGCATTTGAGAGGGGAATATCAGATACTGCTCGCAAATAACAATACCACACGCCAAACAGTGTGTAAATGGACAAGAAGGACAAGTAGAAGAAGGCCTTAAAGGGCTTCAAGACCCAAGTAAGAGCACCTAAAAATATACCCCATAAAACACCCAAGGAGATAGAAAAAAGAGTAATTGAACTACGCAGGACCCACCCAGCTATAGGGGAGCCTTGAGAGATTGAAGATGCACTATAACTTACCCGTCTCCACAAAGGCTCAAGCCAAGAATAATAAGACAAGCAGGGCTCATAAAGAAGAGAAAGAAAAAATGGAAGAAGCAAAGGGACCTAAGGGAAGAGAAGAAGAAACTAAAGCCTTTTCAGCTCATAGAAGTGGATGTGAAGAAGCTATGTGATATAGAGAAATATTGGCCCCAGCTCTATAAATTAAATCTACCACGATATCAATCGAGCAGCAAGGGACGTAAGAACCGGTGGAGTATGGTATGCCTATGGAAGGACCAAAGATCAAGTAGAATGCCTCCTTATTAGAAATGCATCTGTTAAGCCT
>DNCM01000127.1 GCA_003498085.1 bacterium | reverse complement strand
TTTGCTCTCTTACATACTCAATGAAGCTATCATCAGAAATAGAAGACAATACAAAAATAGAAAACGAGGTAATAATCAAAGCAGATGGTGCTGAAGAAAAAAAAGGAGAATCCCTAGTCTATGTTTCGTCAAAACCTCTTCTAAGTATAGAAAAAACTATAGACATTGAAAATTCATCTCCATGTCCAGATGGAATACTTACATATACTATATGTTTTGACAATAAGTTTAAAGATGCAACAAATGTCGTAATAATTGATACTTTGCCTGCTGAAACAATATACGAAGAGAAGATAGAAATACCAGAAGAAGCCAGTGTCTGGTATAGCCATGATAATGGAAAGCATTATGATCAAAATCCAGTAAATCCCATAACGCATATTAAATGGATAATTAAAGAGCTTGAAAAGGGAAAGGAAGGAAAAATAACCTTAAAAGTTAGGATAAAAAAAGAAATTAAGGATGGAACCATCGTTACAAATACAGCTTCTATCCAAAGCGATGAAGTTCTACCTATAACAGCCCGGGTTTCAGTCTACATAGTTTCAAAACCAAACATCAAATCTACGATAACCTCATTCCCATCTGGAACAGCCTCAGAGGGATGGTTCATCAAATATGAGATTTATTTTAAAAATACAGGAAACGAGGAGGCGTATAATGTATCCATTAAACTAGATCCTGGAACATATTTAACTAGGATTACACCAGGTGAAAATGGAACAATAGGGGATGGCTTTATTATATGGAATATAGGAACAGTAGGTGTAGGGGCTGAGGAAAGAAGGACTTTTTCTGCCTACATTAAAAAGCCAATAATATCCGATGACAAAATTATTGTTTCCATGGTAATCTCTGGAAGTAATATAGAAGAAGTAAAAGAGCAAGCTGAATTACTTATTGAACCACCAATTGCATCGCTTTCCGATGAATGGCCTATGTTCGGATTTGACTTAGCACACTCTGGTTATAATCCAAGTGAATATATAGATGCAAGGAAACTTGGACTTCTTTGGAAAAAAAATATAGAGGGAGAGATATGTGGCCAGCCAATAGTGGATAAAGAGATAGTTTATGTTGGGGTAAAAGGAATCGGTTTGTTCGCTTATAGTGGGACAACAGGTTCTTCTTTATGGGAAGACGACTGCTATCAAGCAAATGTCTATTCAATGCCAGCAATAGCAGGGGATTTAATTTTCTTTGGTAATAGCTATGGATGGCTTTATTGCATAGATAAAGACAAGGAATTTGTATGGTCTTTATATTTGGGCGATAGGCCTTCCTCGCCAGCTATCTATTCTGGAATTCTTGTAATTTCCTCTAAAAATTCCCTTTTTGGAATAAGTGCATATTCTTCCGAGGTTTTGTGGTCATATACCGATGTATCTGGAAATATTTACTCACATCCTTGTGTCTCCAATGATATTGTTTATATTGCAACAGACAGAGGGATGGTCTATTCTATAGATATTTTCACTGGAAGGCTTCTTGCAAGCTATAAGGTAAAGGGAGATATACATTCCTCCATTGTTGTTGATAATGGTATAGCATATTTTGCTACAAGGAATGGTTGGGTATATGGTATTGAATTTAAAGAAGGGACATCAACAGAGACATTGAGCTTAAACATTAATTCCACAATAGACGGAGATATTGCAATTTATAACACTACAATTTATGTTGGCGCAGATAATGGAAGGTTATATGCAATAACACTTGGCACTCCTACTACAATAAAATGGGAATTTCCAACAGGTGAAAGAATAAAAACACAGCCTGCAATCTGCAAAGACTGTATATTTCTTGCATCGCAAGATGGCTATCTTTATGCTTTAAATCCCGATAATGGCGAGATGATAGAAAAATGGACGATAGGGGAAGGAAAATCCTGCTCAATTGCCAATGGTCATGTATATGTTATTTCAAATTCAAAGCTTATGGCATTCGGGATAGTTCCAAATTTATTTATATCGATGTCTTCGTTTCCAAAGAATCTTGTTGCCTGCGATGGTACAATCACATATAGGATAAACTATGAGAATAAAGGGGAAGGTATTGCATCCGATGTTAAAATTGTTGCTTATATAGACGATTCGCTTGAGATATACGATAAAGGTGATGGGGAACATGGATACGACCAACATCTGAAAATGGAGACAATTTCATGGGAATTCGACACAATATTGAGTAAACATAAGGGTAGCTGTTCATTCATAGCCCATGTACCTGAATCTACCCAAAAATCAACAAAGATTAAGGTTTATTCTTGTATTTCTGCATTAAACAGCCAAATACCAAGAAAGAGTAATACTGTCATAAATATCGTTGGTGAGCCTGCTAGTTTTTCTCTAATAATAGATCCATCTAATGTAACAAAGACATTGAACGAGGAAGTAAAATATTGCATATCGTATGCTAATTTGGGTGATTTTCCTGTATCTAATGTCAATATCTTGGTAAATAAACCTAAGTTTACAACATACATAAAAAACTCGTTACTACATAATGGTGTTTCAATTCCGGATGTTTCTGGAGAGCCTATATTATTTTCCCCTGGAATTTCTATTCCGATCCTTGAAGGTCCAAAAGGAGGTTCAGTCACATTTAGATTGAAAATAAACATTGATTGTCCAAATGACAGTTCTTTACAGATGGTTTGCACAATAAAAGGAGAAGGCTTATACGAAGAATGCTCTGCTTCTATTCGTGTTGAAGCACCAGACCTTGATGTAAAAGAGGGTGTATCTCAAGAAAGTGCAAAACCTGGAGACTCCTTACTATATACAATCTCTTATGAAAATAATGGTTCAAGACCAGCATATAATGTTGTTATAACAGAAAAGCTCTCAAAAGAAATAGAAACAGTATCAAATATCTCAAATAATGGTGCTTATGATCCAAAGTATCATTTGATAAGATGGAGGCTTGGTGAGGTAAAGCCAAGAGAGCCAGAAGAGGAAGAAGGAAAAATAACATTTATAGGAAAACTAAAATCTGTTTTAGATGATGAGACTATTATTAAAAATCGCCTATATTTTGAAGCATTGAATATACCATCTAAAGAAGTACATGATATACAAGAAGTAACAGCCAAAAGTAGTCCAAACTTTGATTGTTCGACAATGGATGTTAATCCAAAAGGAAGGGTAAGTTTGGGCTCTGTTATCCGATACGATATAAACATTGTAAATACAGGGACCATGGATGCAGGTACGGTTTCTGTTGAAGTTCAATTGCCAGGCGGGCTTTCTATTTCGGAAATAAGTAGTACAGATGAAGTTGTATCAGGAGACGATTTCCTTGATATAAACGACATAAATTCCTGGTATATGTTTGATGGAGGAAAACCAGACGGAATGATAACTATTGGAACGAATTTTGGTACGTACGTTTCCTCTCCAATAGATACATACCCAACAATCGAGGCATTGATTGATGAGATAAACAATGATAAAAAGGCAGGGGCAAAAATAGAATATGATAGAGAAAAAGATAAATTTACTATTTCTGTGCAAAATGGTTGTATTATGTCATTGTCTGAAGAAGGAATTTATCCATTCTTTAGTGCCTGTAAAATTCAAACTGGTCATTATTGCACAGGAAGTTATACAGGTGACACAATAACTTGGGATATTGGAAGAGTAAAAGCATACGAAGAAAAGACAGTTTCATTCTCTGCCCAGGTAATAGATAGTGGCGAAATTAAAGTTCATGCAAATATTTATCCATATGGCGAAACAAATGAGACAAAAATCATCGTTGAAAGTGATCGACCAGTCCTTGTTGGAGATGTCTTTGAGGATTCATCTGATATCTATGACTACGATTTTTCCGATGACGATGCAGACATCGATGGGATGTATAGGGTTATTCTTCCAAAAGAAGAGGAAGATGAGTCTTATAGTTGCGGTATCATTGAATGGGAAATTCAAGAAAGGATTGGAACAGGAGCATTTAAGACAATCGGTACAACAACTGGCAGTGCAAAATACTTCGAAATATCTAACAAGACAAAAGGCCTTGCTTATTCTTATAGAGTAAGGGCAAGGAATTCTGTGGGGTGGTCAGAATGGTCAAATCCTTCTGATGGTATCAAGATAGCCGATGCAGGTTGGGTCTTATCGCCAAATATCGATTACGAAATTGCAACCTCCAGTCTAAGCCTGAAGATTCCAAAAGGTTGCTTTCCATCAACCATTACATTTACAGTTGTAAGAAAGGATATAGGTATAAAGATAGCTTCTCCTCGTATATCATCGATTCTTCCAAATTCTACCTATGAACTTCTTGCAATTCCAGAGAAGTATATAGAAGGAACACAGCCATTAAAGCCTATTATTTTAACACTCCCATATGACGATCCAGATTTAGGTAATGAGATTGATGACCTGTCATATAGAGTCTATGGGCTTATTGGCGACAAATGGGTTCTTGTTGAAGGAACTCAAATTGTAGACCCAGTAAATAATACAGTTCAGTGCACATTACACTCACTTTCGCGGATCTACTGCGTAGGTTCTCCGATTGGCCTTTCTCTTGATGAACTTAAAATCAAACCAAACCCTTGGAAATCAAGTAAACATATGGGGAAAAATATCGTATTTGAAGGCTTGAATGGTCGTGCTACCATATTGATATTTAACATGGCCGGTGAGCTTGTATTTGAAAAAGAAGACGATTTTGGTTCAAAATGGGATGGATGGGATTTGAAAAATAAAAATGGCGATAAAGTTTCATCTGGTGTTTATATTGCCATAATTGATGGAAAAAAGAAAGTTATAAGGAGGTTTGCTATAATCAAATGAGAAGGATATTGGTATCAATATTGTTCATTATTTTTCCAAATATTGCTCTTTCTGTATCAAAAGGAATAACTGGCGCAACATTCTTAAAGATAGATGCCCTTCCAAGGCCATCCGGCCTTGGTGGTGGTTTTTCTGCAATTGCAGATGATTTAAGCTCTCTTTATTACAATCCCGCGGGACTTGCAAGGATTAAACTCCCAGAGGGTGTTACATCCGGTGGAAAATGGATTGGAGAAAGCAGGTTTGGTATCATTGGTTATTGCTCACCAGTAGCAGAGAATAGTGGTTTTGGTGCTTCTATTTTCTATCTTAAGACGGATAAGATGCCATTGTATAAAGATACAACTAGTTCAAATCCAGAGGGTGAGTTTGATGCAACCAACTTATGCATAAGGTTTGGCTGTGGGATTGAAATTTCAAAGGACAATTACTTTGGTATTGTTGGTGGATGGATAAACCAAAGAATAGAAAAAGAAAAGTCAAATTCATTCTTTATCGATATTGGCGAGATATATAGACCATGGTTTTTGAATAAAGCCCAATTTTCTGTCGTTCTTCAAAATATTGGAAGAAAAATAAAGTTTATAAATGAAGAAGACAAGTTCCCCTCTACATTGAGGGTTGGTATTTGCTATGAAATAGTGGATTCTGCTAATGTTGTCTGTGATTTTGTAAAGCCAATTGATTACAGTTGGAAGGTACAGTGTGGCATTGAGTGGCAGGTAAATGATATTCTTACTTTAAGGGGTGGTTATAACTCGCAAGTATTTCAAGATTTGGGAGCTGGTGTAACACTTGGTCTTGGGATTATGCTTTCTACATTTCAATTTGACTATGCCTATGTTCCATATGATGACTTAGGCGATACCCATCGTTTCTCCTTCAAAACCCATTTTGGAAAGAGATAAGATTTTTGTACTTTTTTAGCTCCTATTTCGCGGTCTATGTCCAAAAATCATCAAAAATCCATCTTTTAGGGGAGTTAAGCCCATCGAGCAAACCCTTGAAAAATAAGACATTGTGTTTTTGAGAAGGAGATAGAAGTTAAAATGGTGTGGAAAAATGTTATGAAAATGAAATATTTCTCTTGAACAAATATATCTAAATTCCTATATTTCGCTACCTTTAAGTCTGATTAATTTATGACAACCATAGATTATATCAAAAACTTTTTATAAAAGCTAATTTTTTATTGGTTTTACTTTCCTTAACACCTTGTTGTTACATCCCAAAGATTTTTAAAAAGACCAATATTTTATATTCAGTTGTAAGCAATAACAAGGGCATAGGTACTGAACCTCCAAAGAAGCTCTCTGGTGGTTATTTTCTTTAGTTTCCTTGCTATTTTCTCTTCCCTTTTCTTCTGATGATAACAATATGCTCTTTCTATAAGACAATAAAGCATTAAGGCATAAAGATAGAATTAATGACTCTATTCTTGTTTGATGATGAAGAAAAATAGGTCTTAGTTTAACAGGACCTTTTAATATTTTATTAGCATTTTCAACAACATATTGTTCTT
>DNCM01000057.1 GCA_003498085.1 bacterium | reverse complement strand
TTCAAAGACCTTGATGAATTTAAAGCCAAAGCATATACTTATCAACTATATTTCAACTACAAGAGAAAGAACAGATGGAAAGATAAGATGAGTCCCTATGACATCTTGATAAGAGACACCAATACAATCAACCCCAGTATTCTAAATCTGCCACCACCTATCTTAGAAGATTTCTATAGCCTCTTTAGGAACGAGTACAGTATAGGGGGTGGTTACCTTGTGGGTAACGCAGTCAAGTTGGGTTATGAAAGTTTTTGATATAATCTATGATTGTCATAAATTAATCAGACTTAAAGGTAGCGAAATTAATGTTTTTAAGAAAATCAATATTTAGCTGATTTCTCACTATAGAATAACCCTTCATACTGTAACCCAAATAGCTTTGTAAATCCTTCTGCGTACTTATGGTTAAAATCTGTATCAAATGATGCCAGGTCTTTTTTGTATATGCTGTTCGGTGATTCCCTTGAAATAACTGAATATGTCCCTTTATAAAGCTTTAGGGTTATATCTCCTGTCATATTCTCTTGGGTTTTGTCTACAAAAGAATCAATGGCTTCTCTTAATGGTGTCCACCAAAGGCCGTAATAAACAAGCTCTGCATATTTCTTTGCTAATATCTCTTTATAATGCATGGTTTCCCTATCAAGGACTATACTCTCAAGTTCCCTGTGGCTTATGTAAAGTATTGTCCCGCCTGGAGTCTCATATACACCTCTTGATTTTATACCAATGAGCCTGTTTTCAACGATATCTATCCTTCCAATCGCATTCTCTCCACCAATCTTGTTTAATTCCTCAATCAGGGAAACTGGGTTATATTCCTTGTCATCAATCGCTTTTGGTATCCCTCTTTCAAAACCAATTTTTAAAATCGTTGGCTCGTTTTTTGCGTCATCTGGTGATTTTGTTAAAATGAACATATCCCTATCAGGTTCTTTTGTAATGTCCTCAAGGATTCCTCCCTCATAGCTTATATGCCATAGGTTTCTATCAGTAGAATATGGCTTCTCTTTTGTAACAGAAATTGGGATACGGTGTTTTTCTGCATACCTTATCTCATCTTCTCTGGATTTTAAATCCCAAATCCTCCATGGGGCAATGATTTTTATATCTGGAGAAAATGCCCTAAATCCCAATTCAAACCTAACCTGGTCATTCCCCTTCCCTGTTGCACCATGAGATACACCGTCGGCTTCTTCTTTCTTTACAACCTCCATTATTTTTTTCGCAATTAAAGGTCTTGCAAGGGATGTTCCTAATAGATACCTTTCTTCATATACTGCACCTGCTTTAAGTGCAGGGAATATATAATCAACAACAAACTCTTCTTTGCAATCTTCGATATAAACCTTATCTGCTCCTGATCTTATTGCCCTTTCCTTCAAATCGTCTAGCTCTTCACCCTGTCCAATATCAAGACAGACACAGATAACCTCTGCATCGTATGTTTTTTTCAGCCAATGAACCATAACAGATGTATCCAATCCCCCAGAATATGCAAGGACAATTTTCATTTTATTTTCCAACAAACAAAGACAATTATACAAGAAATTACACTTCCTATCAAGCCTATTATGAATGTCTTTGGAAAATACTTAAATTCTATTATTTGTCTTCCTTCATTTATCTGAACCGCCCTAAAACAATAATTCGCTCTATAAATCTTAGTTTTTTTCCCATTAATGTAAGCAGACCATCCAGGATAATATGTATCAGACAGAAACAAAAATCCAGGCTCTTCTGCTTCAACCTCAATTACCACCTTATTTGGCTGATAATCTATAATATCTACCTTTGACTCCTGACTCCTGACCCCTGACCCCTGACTCCTAACTCTTCCTTCCGGTTCTTCCTCCAAAATAACCTCATCTTCTGGACTAAAATCAGAACTTACGATATAGCCCAAAGCTCTATCCCTTTGTAAGACCTTATAATTTGGAATAAATATTGCTCTTTTTAAAAAATCTTTTTGCTCATAAATCTTAATGTCTTCTCCCTCTTTAGAGATAATGTATTTTATTCCTGGTATCGTCTTTGTATTTTCCGTCGGCAATTTTGTGAACTTCAAATAATCCCTAAACATTACTCCTTCATAACCTCTTGCATTATAAAGGCCAAAGATCATTCCGAAGTTTCCATACAACAATTCCTTTGAAAGCAAAAAGTCTTCATATGTTGATTTTGCTCCTATGTGCTTTATTATATCCACTACAGTATAAGAAGAATGGATATGCCTTGTATATTTGTCAGAAATTGCCTCGACAATTCTTGGTTTTTCTTTATAAAAATCATCATCTATCAAACAGTTCAACCTGCCGTTAAATATCCAAAGATCAACTATACAGATGGCGACAACGATATTTTTATAGGAAAGATGGGCAAGAAATGCATATAAAATTAAAAAACTTGCAACAATCAATGAGCTTGAAAAGACAAAATTTTCCCAAGATATTATCTCACTAAAATCTGTTTTGGGCGGAGGATGCAAACCTTCTACAAGAATTATCCGAAAGTCTCGGTTTAAATAAAAAATAAAGCTAAACAGCAAAATGACAAACGCAGAGAAAACAAGCCATTTACTTAAGTTTTTGAGATTGATACAAAAAAACCCAAAACCAGAGAGTATACTCAACGAAATACTTGCAAGATGTAAAGCTTTTATAGGATCTCTCATCATAGAAAAGAACGGTAAGTGTTTATAGAAAAAGGGGTACAAAGGCATATTTTTTCCCATAGAAAGAATGATAGAAAAAATAAGAACCCCTGAAAAGAAAAAGACAATTCTTCTTCTTGCATAAAATGGAATAAGGATTGCAAGTAAAATGGGCAAGATTCCCATATAAAAACTCGTTGTCATCTTTTGCCCTAGAAATGGAAAGATATAACCTTCTGATGGGATAGCTGTCCAAAGGGGGACAAAAAAGGAAATAAACTCGGATGGTTTTAAAGACCACAAAAAGACTTCCTTGGAAGGTAAATCTCTTATCCTATGAGATAACAAAACAAATTCTGAAAAAGGCAATGTTTGAAACAAGGAAATACTTACACCAACTAATCCTACTATTAAAAATATTTTTAAAGGAGATAAGGATTTTTTATGGAATACAAAAGCAATTGACAAAAAAAATAGAAGGATAATATCGTAAAACAGAAAATCGGGAAGACCTCCTAAAAACTCAATAACAATGATTAGGCTAGTTATTATTGAATAAAAAATGCTATTTCTTCTTAAAGCTCTAAAATAAAACAAAAGGATAAGTGGACTCCATGTTGCAGTTGTAATGGTTATGAATATATTTCCAAATGATAAAAATATCCCGGAAAATGCATAAGAAAGTGAGGCGAATAAAGAAGAAGATTTATCTAGCCCAAAATCTTTCATCAATAAATAGAAAAAAATTCCTGCCAAAAATACATGAAGAAATATAAACAAATCAAGGGAGAAAAATATTGGAAGGATATAATTGATGATTGACAGTGGGTACAATGTCTGGTGATGAACTTGAGCAGAGAAGGGTGCTCCACAGAAAATATAAGGATTCCAGAATGGAAATATACCGTCCTTTATACAAGATGCAGCATACATTTTCATAGGGTACATTAAACTATGAATATCTCTATAAACAAATGTTTTACTTAAAAATAATGACTCTCCAAAGAATAGAAAGACTACTACTCCCAATACCAAGAAAGAAATATATTTCTTAAACATCCTATTTACAAACATCTATACATAAAGAAAATACTCAATAAAAATCTGTTGATATACCAAAGTTTTGATTAGGTAAATATACTCCTTTAGATTTTGTAATTAGAGGCCTCAAGCTTTTTTTATATTGAAAACCAAAATCACTATGGAGCCTTAGTAATCTCAAGGAATAATACATTTAGCCTTTAAAAGCCAGGTACTCACAGGATCATATATACCTTTTTCAACAAAGAGATACTTAAAATTACAGCAATCAAATAATACTATTGAAATTATTATACCATACATAAAGACTTTTTTTCTAAAGAGTTCTCTTAGCATAAAGATTGAAAATAACCTTATACATGTTTCAAGCATAATAGTAAATCTTACAATTTTATAAGGCCAAATACCATAGATAAAAAGAAAGCCAATAAATATAACAATGAAATAACCAATGCATTTATTCATGTTTTTTGAGCAAAAATAGTAAAAGACGAAACCGATTGAGAAAATTAGATTGAGTGGAGAAAGGATGAGCCAGTCAATCAAATAGCGAAACCATGGACCAGAGCAAAAAAGAATTAAATATTTATTGGAAGAATGTAATGTGCTTCTTACAAAAGTCTTTAGTGCCTCATAAAACTGTCCGAATGACAAAAGGGCAAGTACTGCAATTACAATTATAACAGGAAATATGGCCGCAGAAAAAAAGTGGATTAGTTTTACTTTTTCTTTAAAGACAAATCTTTGATAAACAAGACAAAAAAGAAGAATGGGTGTTAAAAAAATAGACGATTCTCTTGTAAGGATAGCCAAAGAATAGCTAATGATAAATACTATATGTGTCTTTAAATTACCTTTCTTCAAAAGATCAAGAAATAACCAGATAGACAGACTCAAAAAGAGGTTTGCTGTGCTATCTGTGAGTGCGCGTCTTGCCATTCCCATGTTCAAAGGACTGAATGCAAGAAGAAGGATAAGGAGAAATGCTATTTCTTCTCCAAAGTGCTTTTTAGCAAAATAGAACGAAACCAAAAGAAATAAAAAGAAAGAAAAAAGGGATAACTGGGCTAGACTCAAAAAAGATGGACCAAATACCTTAAACCATACCGAAGATATCAAAACAAAACCAGCTCTTGTCGGAGGAGGAAAAATCCAATGTTTTTCATTCTCCATATATTCTTTTAAAAGATCAGGAAATCCTCCTATTCCTTTATTTGCCATATATGAGGCATATCCAAGATAATATCCCTCGTCTGCTTGAGGATAGAATTCGACATCTTTTAAGCTTAAAAAGATTATAGTAAACGAGACAACAGACACCAAAATAGCAAGAAGTGTGTAAATCCTACTCATTTTCTTATTTCCTCTATCCCAATAAACCTATATTTAAACAAATAATATATTGCCTTTATGCCATCTATAAACCTTATTTTCTTTCCTTCTTTTATCCTCCTTGGATGGTAGGATATAGAAACCTCAATTATTTTATAACCAAGCCTTAATATCTTTGCTGTAAGCTCTGGCTCGATTTCAAAGCCTAATGATTTTAGTCTTATTTTTTTAAAAACATCCATTTTAAAGGCTTTATATGCAGTTTCCATATCTGTAAGGCTTGCTCCATAAAGAATGTTTGTAAGGGATGTTAAAAATTTGTTTGCAAGATAATTTATAAAGTCTGTCTTTTTCCTTCCCTCTTTACTTATAAACCTTGAACCATAAACAACATTCGCCTTTCCTTCTATAATTGGTTTTAATATTTCTGGATACTCATTTGGGTCAAGCTCAAGATCTCCATCTTGAATAATAGCAATATCTCCTTTTGCATACTCAAGACCAATCCTTACAGCTGCTCCCTTTCCAATGTTTATGGGGGAATTATAAACAACCGTTACTTTCTCTTTTTCTTTTTCAAGTATCCCAGGTGTCCTGTCCGTTGAACCATCATCTACAACAATGATTTCCTTATCTATTGGAACAGATGAAACTTTTTCGATTACATCTCTGATTGTAAGCTCTTCATTATAAACTGGAATAATTACCGAAAGCATTTAAATCTCCAATAGATAAAAAGAATTATACAAGAAATTACACTTCCTATCAAGCCAATAATGAATGTCTTTGGAAAATACTTAAATTCTATTATCTGCTCTCCTTTGTTTATTTGAACTGCCCTAAAACAGTAGTTCGCTCTATAAATCTTGGTTTTTTTCCCATCTATGTAGGCAGACCATCCAGGATAATATGTATCCGACAAAAACAAAAAACCATCATTTTTAGCATCGACCTCAATCACCACCTTGTTTGGTTGATAATCTATAATATCTGTCTTCGACTCCCAACACCCAATACCCAACACCCAATACCCAATACCTCCTTCCGGTTCTTCCTCCAAAACTATTTCTTTTCCTGGATTAAAATTGGGACTTATAATATATTCTAAAATCCTATTCCTTTCCAAGATTTTATAATTTGTAACAAAGAATGCTCTTGGTAAAAATGAAGGATTCTCATATAAAAACAAATCTTTATCCTGATAAACAAGGT
>DNCM01000069.1 GCA_003498085.1 bacterium | reverse complement strand
GTTTTTTTAATATAAATTTTATGAGATGGGGAAGTTCTGCTGGATGTAATTGACAATAGTGTTTTTGCTCCTGTAAAATTATCTTGTGATACTAGATATTATTATAGTTACTATAACTTTAACAAGCACTTTAGTTGGATTTGTAAGGGGTATAACAAGAGAAATATTTTCTGTCCTTTCCATATTTATAGGAATAATTGGTGCAAGTAGAGGTTATCAAGATGTTTTGCCTATTGTGCGAAGTAAGATTCAAAATGAAGTATTAGCAAGCATAATAAGTTTTGTTGTTTTATTTCTTATTATTGTTATTCTCGTTTCATTGGTTGGAACTGTCCTTTGCAGGATATGGAGAATTTTGCATTTGTCCATATTTGACCGCATATTTGGTGGTATATTTGGGCTTTTAAGGGCACTTATCGTTTTGGGTTTAATAGCTATCATTATCAAGTCCTTTCCTTTTACTCCAATATATAAACTTACACAGAATTCTATTTTGTTCCCATATGTTGAAATACTTGGCGATTTTCTTCTCTTTCTCTTTCCTTTTTCTTTTGTAGAAAGATGAAAAAAGTAAGAAAAGTAAGTATTCCTGAAAAAATAGAGAAGTTTGCAGAACTTTTGGATGAACTTGGTATATCAGAGATATTCATTAAGGAAGGGGATGATTATGTAAGGATAAAAAAGAAAGAAGAAAAACAAGAGGAGAAAGCATCTGTTTATCAAACCAAAATAAAAGAGGAAGAAGAAACTCTACCGTACAAAAAAATCTTAGCTCCAATCTCTGGAAGGTTTTATAGGGCACAAAGATCGGGAGATCCACCATATGTTGAGGTTGGGGGGCTTATTGAGCCAGGAAAAACAATTTGTCTAATTGAGGCAATGAAGGTATTTAATGAGATAAAGGCAGAAATCAAAGGAAAAGCTGTCCAGATTTTGCCAAAAGATGGTTATATGGTAAAGGCAGGAGACATCCTATTTTTTGTTGAACCAGTAGAATAATGTAAGAAGACGAGAAGTTTCAAAATAAAATTATTGACAACAAGATTTTTGAACGTATAATGTTAATTTACAAGAATGGATAGGCATTTTGATGAGGAACTTATAAGGTTAAAAGAGATGGTGTCTACGATGGCATCTAGTGTCCAAGAAACAATCTCTCTATCTATCAAAGGGCTAAAAGAAAGAAATTTAGACATCCTTAAAAAAGTCTATGATAACGAGAATAAGATCAACCGCCTCCAGATGGAGATTGATGAAATGGTTCTTATGATTCTTGCCCTAAGACAGCCAGTTGCTACAGACCTAAGATTTATTACATCATGTATGAAGATAAACAATGATCTTGAAAGAATAGGCGATGAGGCGGTAAATATTGCTGAGCGAGCAGAATTTCTTATTGCAAACCCTCCTCTAAAACCTCTAATTGATATTCCAAGGATGGCAGAGATATCCCAAGGGATGGTAAAAGATGCGATTTCTTCTTTGTTAAACAAAGATGGACAATTGGCGCAAGGTGTTCGCGAAAGGGATGATGAGGTTGATGATTTAAGAGATCAGATATTTCGTGAATTGTTAACATATATGATGGAAGATCAAAAGAATGTCAAAAGGGCTATGGAGCTGATCTCTATTGCAAGGTATCTAGAAAGGGTTGGAGACCACGCAACAAACATAGCCGAAAATGTTATATATATGGTATCAGGAAAAGATGTCCGCCATCCAACAATGAAGCTATAAAATCGGGGTGTGGCGCAGACTGGTTTAGCGCGTAGCGTTCGGGACGCTAAGGTCGCTGGTTCAAATCCAGTCACCCCGAGTATAAAGATGTCACATTATACAAGGAGGAAGTTATAACAAGAAAAATCATCTTTATGTGAGATACTTAGAATTATCATAAAATAGTTAACCAGCAAATGAAGAAAATATTATTTATAATAGGTTCTTTTGAAGGAGGGGGTGCAGAGCGAATATTGGTTAGGCTAATTCAAAAATTGCCAAGGGACAAATTCTCTCCTATGATTGCAGTTTGGAAAAAAGAAGGTCCTCTTTTGGAATATTTACCTAAGGATATTACCCTATTTGCACTAAGACCAAATTTGCATAAACTACTTGCTCCAATAATCTTAGTTTTAGGCATATTTAAGTTAGCCTCCATAATTAAAAGAGAAAGGCCGAACTTAATTCTGTCTTTCTTAGAATTAAGTATATTTTTGGCTTTCTTTGCAAAAAGAATAGCAGGTGTAAAAACACTACTTTGGGCTGCAGAGCGTGGAAGTCCTACATCCACTTATTTTGCTAAGGAACATATAAATTTATTTAGACACTTATTATTCTATAAATTCGTCGTTTTCTATTGTTATCCAAGGGTAGATGGAGTATTAGTATGTTCTTTTGGTCTAAAAGAATTATTAGAAGAAAATGTCCCCAATATAAAAAGGATAGAAGTAATACAAAGTGGTTATCCGATAGAAGAAATCGAAGAGGCTTCAAAAGAAGATGTAGGACATCCCTGGATTAAGGAAGAAAGAGATTATTATCTTCTATGTGCCTCGGGTAGGGTAACATGGGTAAAGAATTATTCTTTACTCATATCATCCTTTGCTAAATTAATAGAAGAAGGAATAAAGTGTAAACTCCTTATAATAGGCAAGAAGAATGAGAATTCAAAAGAGTTTAAAAGATTAGAAAAGCTCATTAAAGAATTAAGACAAGAAGAGAATATATGTTTCTTAGGCTTTCAGAGTAATCCATGGAAATATGTAGCAAAGTGTGACTTGTTTATTTTAACATCGCATTATGAAGGCTTTCCGAATGTTATTGTTGAAGCAATGATATGTCAAACACCTGTAGTTTCCGTAGATTGTATAGGTGCAAAAGAGATTCTAGAAGATAGATTTGGATATTTGGTAAGAAAAGACCAAGGCTCCCTAAAAGAGGCTATAAAATCATTGCTGTTAGATGAAAAAAAACGAGAAATACTAAAAGAAGAAGGGAAAAATAGGGCACTTTATTTTTCTTTTCAAAATATACTCCCTAAATACATATCTTTTCTTTCTTCCTATTCAAATTAAGCATAGAAATTTGCATTTATCTATACACTGTATGGAAAAAGAATTACTTCATTAAGCAAGAAATAATCAATCCCATGCCCAACATAGAGAGGATAACGCCACAGAGCCGATTAAAAAAATTATATATGCGCATATTTTTTATTAACATAGAAGGGACAAAACTTGCCAATATCCCTAAAGGTATCAAGGGGGAAAGAAATTTCCCCAAACCAAAAGCAAGACCAAAAATTGCTCCTTGCCATAGATTTTGTGCCTTTAGGGCAATGTATGCTAACATTCCTATTATCGGTAAACACGGCAGAAGGCTCACTGCAAAAGCTAATATTATCGGACCCCTTAGTCTGCTGTCTATAAATTGGCTTTTTAGAAACGAACATAACCCGCTCTTATAATCCTGACCAAAGACAATCAAAAGACCTACCAGACAGATAAAGAGACCTCCAGCTAAAAAAAGAAAAGTGCTATATTGATTAAGCCAAGCGATGAGGAACCTGCCTAAAATACCACTCAAAAGACCTAAAAAGACATAAATGAATAAGCGGGTAAAAGAAAAGATCAGTATTGTGCTTAAACCTTCCTTCCAGTTTTTGCGTGTACCAGCAATGTAAGGTAAGATCAAAGGCGAGCAAAAAGCCATGCATGGTCCAAAAGATACCGTGATGCCAACTATGAATAACTCAAAAAATGTAGTCATTATTTAAATTTAATTATTACCTCTACCTCTTTTCCTTGGGGAGGAAAAAGTTCAGTATTAACCTTATAACCCGATTTCCCCGATTCTCTGATAAACATTTCCTCTAATGCTTTTTTTTCTAATGGGAAAAGAGGACACTTTCGGCAGTCAATACCCAGTGTACTCCCTAAGACAAGAAGGTCAAAATAAGGTGAACCTAAGAAAACAAGATCCCATATTTCCAATTTATCTTGCGCCAAAACTAACTCTTGATCAAACACCTCTTTTTCATCCCATTTTACTAAAATTCTAACCAACTCTTTGCTAATCCCTTTCCTCTGCCATAACTCATCCCAAACCCATCGGTTTAAAATTGCAATTGCTCTCTGTAAATCAATGAGTCTTGCACAAGATACAATCGCGGACTTTTCTTTTAGCCATTTATAACCGTGAAGATAAATCAAATGCTGTACCCAACCTTCATTTTTGGATACATAAGCATTAAATCGGACTTCTCTTTTTTCTATATCTACAATGATATCTCCAATTTTATATAAACCCTCTTTCACCAATACTATTTCCTCAAGCGTTTTTCCTTTTGAAAAAATAAAACGAAGGCTTCCTACCCAGATTATTCCTATGCCAAGTAAAACCAAGCCTAGAAACAACCATTTGATATTTTTCATTTCACTTAATTTATTCCTTAAAATGAAGAAGAGGATTTAGCAAACAAGGCTGCACCTAAGGCAACGACAAATTGAGGTTCATCGGGGACATATACATTTAATCCTAATTTGGCTTTCAAGGCTTTTTTTATTCCTTCATTTTTTGCTCCCCCACCGCAAAAGAAGATATCTCCTTTCTCACCTACCTGCCTTACCATGCTTACAATTCTTTCTGTAATCGATAAGCAAATCCCTGCGATGATGTCTTCTTTATTCTTCCCTTGGGCGATTAAGGAGATGACTTCGCTTTCTGCAAATACAGTGCAGGTCGAATTTATCGAAAGAAGGTTTTTAGATTTTAATGATAAATGTCCTAGACTATCCAGGTCTACCTCTAAGACATTTGCCATAACCTCGAGGAATCTCCCAGTTCCGGCAGCGCATTTATCGTTCATCACAAAATCAGTAACATCTTTGTTTTCATCAAGAAGGATTACTTTCGTATCCTGTCCACCCAAATCAATGACTGTAATGGTACCATCTAATTGATTTTGATCAAGATACCAACCCACGCCCTTCGCACAACAGGATATCTCAGTTATCGTTTTAGTTGGAAATTCAATAGCCCTACGACCATAACCTGTGGAAATGATATGCTCTACTTTTTTCCTTGATACCCCAGCCTGAGTTAAGGCTTCTTCTAATAACCCCTCGGCAACTGCCCTAGGCTGGCTACCAGTTGAACCCACTACCCTGGATATTATCTTCTCCTTTTCTATGTCAAAAACTACAACTTTTGTAGCGATTGAGCCGATATCAATCCCTGCAGTAATCATCTTTTTGCTCTAATCATCTCCAAAAATGCCTCTATGCGGGTTTTAATCTGCTCAGTATCCTCCAGGCTATAATCAGTATGAATATTAAGCAAGGGTATATCTTTATCTTTTAAGACTTGTTTAACTCTGTAGAATTCTATATCATAAAGCTGGCATAGCCTTAAAGAATGGTAAATAACACCTTCTACATTAAATTCATTAAGTAAATCCAAAATTCTATCCATCCTATCGTTTGATTCGGTAAAACAAGGGCAGGTAGAAGGGAGTAGATATCTATAAGCAATCCCTGTAATCATAGCCTTTTCTGTCCATTCATCCACTTCCACTGGGTCATATAACATCCTTGTACCCGAGCATAATTCATCGGCTATAACCGTTGCACCACTTTCTTCGATAATATTAAGTAGTTTGTAATTTGGCCAGATAATC
>DNCM01000023.1 GCA_003498085.1 bacterium | reverse complement strand
TTAACTTATCTTCTTTATGGACTGTTGGATTTGAGTTATAGACCGTTGTCTCTACCTTCATTTACTTTTTCTTCTTGGTTCCTTTACTGCCCTTCTTTTCCTTCTTTGGTTTCTTTGTTTTCTTCTGCTTCATTTTGTCACCTCCTACTACATTACAACGATTTCGGCAAACAATGCCCCTGCAGCCTTCAATGCCTGAAGTATTGCAATAAGATCTGATGGGGTTGTTCCAATTGCATTCAGTGATTGAATGATGTCTTTTATCGATATACCTTCCTTTAAATAAATAACATTCTCTCTCCTTTCCTTTTCTTCTTCTTCAATGACCAAAGATAGATTTCCATGCGATATTGCAACAGGCGATATCTTTATATCCTCTCCCATAACGATTGTTCCTGTCTTCTCATTTATAACAACACGGGCCTGCTGATCTGGTTTTACCTGAAGGCTTTGTATCATTGAGATAAAGGATACAGGGTTATCCTTAAACTCATCTGGAGTCTCTATCTCAACTAAAGATGGATCAGCTGCCTTTGCGATATCGCCAAATGCGATGTTTATTGCTTGTGCAATACTTGATGCAGTTTTAAAGCTCGGGCTATTCAGAAATAAAGAAATTTTTTTATTCTTGAATATCTCAGAGACAACATCGCGTTCAACAACAGCGCCATCTGGAATCTTACAGACCGTTGGGTTCTTTACTTTTCCAGTACCACCCAAGGAGACTGGCCCCTGTGCTATTGCATAGACAATACCATCTGGGCCAAGAAGTGGAGTCTGGATTAAGATCCCTCCAGATAAATCCTTGCAATCCCCAATTGACGACATATCGACACTAATCCTACTCCCTTGTCTTGAAAATGGAGAAAGTTCTGCAGTAACCAATACTGCAGCTACATTCTTTACCCTCATCTTTGTCTTGTCAACATAGATACCAAAATGGGCAAGCAAATTTGCAATGGAGTTTGCCGTAAAGAATGTCCCTTTACTATCTCCTGTTCCATTTAGACCAATGACAAGGCCATAGCCAATTATTTGGTTCGCCTGCATCCCTTTTATTGTTGTGATATCCCTTATAGAGACAGGTGGAATAGTAAAGACAGACGATGCAATTAATCCAAAAATAAAAATCTTAATCCTTAAAATATCCATCCGAACAACCTCTGTAATATCCTTACACCAATGAATGGCTTTTCTTTCGAAGAAAATTTAACCTCTCCCCTATACTCTATCTTTGCATCCGCCAAGTAAGTCGACAATATAACATTATCTGGGTTTATATCTTCCTGTCTTACAATCCCAGAAACATAAACAACCTGTTCTTCATTGTCTATCTTTACCCTTTTCTCTCCTTCGATGAGCAAATTTCCATTTGGCATTACTCCAATAACAGCTGCAGAGACCTTTGCCTGGATAGAACCTGCCTTTGATGTTGCACCTGCCCTCTTGTATTTACTTTCTCCTTTTGCACCAAGCTTTGGGATAAAATCAAACCTACCTTCTCCTTTTGGAAGGCCTAGTTCAAAATCCTTACTCCTTTTACTTGATGAAATATCCTGTGCTTTCGCGGATTCTACAATGACGACTGTCAATATATCTCCAACCCTTGCAGCTTTATGGTCTGCAAAAAGACTTCTTTCCTGACTCTCTTGCCAAAGACTTCTTCCAAACAGGGGAATGGCAACAAATAAACAAAGACCAAAAACCAAATTTTTCATTTTACCTCAACAGTATTGCTGTCTATAACTATTCCCTGGACAATCTTGTTTGATGAAATGTTCTTAACTGGTATCTTCTTCCCAGCATAACCAGAAGATAAAGCCTTACCAACTGTCTGAACATAAAACCCTTTTCCTTTTTTTATAATGTTGATATTATCACCAAACTTAATACAGAAAGGCTCTCTAAAATAGCTAACTTTTATTGCTTCGCCTTTCAAAATAGTTCTTATTGCCTCTTTTCCTATTACTTTTTCTAAATCCTCGATATAACCTATATTTTTTGTTATCTCCATATTCTCTATTCTAAGATCATCTTTCTTCATTATTTCACCAGGTCTTATTTCTCTCAAACTAACAACAACATCACAATATCTCTTTGTCCCAAAGTTTACTTTCATCCTTTTTACTGGTTTATTATCGACAGAGATTTCAATATCGAATATGGCTTTATCGTATGATAGGAAATGCTTGATCTTAAATGTTAAAGGGCCATCCGGAAGTTTTATGTCTGGTATTTCCTTTTCGACGAGTGTAATTTTTGAAGATGTTTTTTGGATTTCTTCTTTACAAAGATCAAAAATTTCACTACCAGAGATAGTTTGAAATGCAAAACAACTCGTACTCAATATCCAAAAACCAATAGCCAGTAGCATTTGAATTTTTTTCATTTTACCTTCTTATGGTTGCCGCAACACCAAGCATACTATCGGCAGCATGGATTGTTTTTGAGTTAAGCTCATATGCCCTCTGGGCAACAATCATCTTTATCATCTCCTCAACAACATTCACATTTGACATCTCAAGAAATCCTTGGGCGATCCTACCAAATCCCTCTATCCCTGGTGTTCCTATTATTGGATCACCCGAGGCAGCTGTCTCCCTTAGGACATTCTTTCCTTGGGCAGACAACCCAGATGGATTTATGAACCTTACGATCTCTATCTTTCCAACTTCAACTGGTGTTTTCATATCTCCTCCAGCTATAACATAGACCGTTCCATCCTCCTTTATAGTTATCTCTGTTGCATCCTCTGGAATGACAATCTCTGGCTGTAAGATATAGCCATTTGAGGTAACTATCCTTCCTTCTGCATCCTTTGCAAAACTTCCTGCCCTTGCGTATCCAGTCTCACCATCTGGGAGGAGAACCTGGAAAAAACCATCTCCTTCTATTGCAAGATCAAGTGGGTTTCCAGTTTCCTCAAGCGAACCTTTTAAATAGATCTTATGTGTCCCGGCTACCTTTACCCCATGACCTACCTGTATTCCTGTTGGAACTTTTCCTCCACCTGCAACTGGTGTCCCAGGGATCATGAGCGTTGCATACAATAAGTCTTCAAACTCTGTTCTAGTCTTCTTATATCCGGTTGTATTTACATTTGCAAGGTTATTTGCAATGATATCTAAATTAAACCTCTGGGCATTCATCCCGGTTGCCGCTGTCCATAATGACCTTTCCATTTAAATATTCACCTCCTATGCCACCCTCCCTAAATCATTGATTGCCTTTGATAGGGTCTCATCATAACTTAGGGCAACCCTCTGATTTGCTTCATATAGCCTTTGAACCTCAATCATCCTTACCATCTCATAAACTGGCTCTACATTTGACTTCTCAAGAAATCCCTGTTTTATCTGAGCAGAGCTTGACCTTGGGGTATCATCTGTAGCAAACAATGTTTTTCCAACCTTCTTTAAATTCCCCTTGTTCTCAAAATCAACTATCTTTAGCACTGCTATCTCTTCTTGGCCAACAAATACCTTTCCATCTTCTGTTATAGTAAAATCAGGTGATGTAATTTTAATAGGTGTATTCTGTGTTGAAAGAACCTTATGTCCTGATAAAGAAACCAAAAAACCTTCTTCATTGAGCCTAAATGAGCCATTCCTTGTGTACCTTTCTCCATTTTCTATCTCTAAGACAAAATAACCATCCCCATTGATGCATAGGTCAAATGGGTTTTCTGTATGTATGAATGGACCAGGTGTATGAATCGTTGCAACATCAGAAATGCAAACACCCTTTTCCAATGGTCCAACGTATGGTCTTGGGTCAGATGCACCAATCGGTGTCTCTATGAAGTTGTCATAAAGCCTGGATATTTCAAACTTTCCAAGGGTTGAAAAGACCATCTCGTCTTTCTTATATCCAGGAGTATCCACATTTGCAAGGTTGTTTGCAATTGTCCCAAGATTTGCCCACATACTATTCATTCCCATTCCTGCTGTATAGAGACCTCTTTCCATCTCATTTAATATATCGGCAGATAATCGAAAATACTTTATAAGGAAAATAAAATTATTTTTTGTAACTATTCAGCCTTTAGTTATTAGCTATTAGCTTTTGGTTTTAAATCTTCCTTAATTCGTTTATAAGTCCTTGTAGCATTCTACTAATTTTAAAGCTAATAGCTAGAAGCCAA
>DNCM01000152.1 GCA_003498085.1 bacterium | reverse complement strand
CTTATTTTCCAATACCCCTATTTTTGAGACTTTTCTGTTGAACCTGGATATAAAGAACAAGCCTTATTCAGAAAGAAAGGTCCTTCCTTGTCTTTCGTTTTTACCAATAACCTTTCAAGGTAAAAGTTGTAATAAGGAAAATATGGATTTAACAACACTGCCTTTCTATATAGACTGTAAGCCTCATCATACTTACCTTTTTTCTCTTTCATATTTCCCAAAATAACAAGCCATTCAGGGTTATTAGGATTTTTTAGAACTGCTTTTGAAAGACTTATCTCTGCATCCTCGTATTCATTGACGAAGAGGTGGGCCATTGCCTTTTCATAAAAATTTGATGCATTCATCATCTTATAAGAATAAATAGAAAGAATAATTATAGGAATCGGTAAGATAATGGAAAATATCATCGTTTTCTTTGCCTCTTTTCTTTCACACTTAAAAACCATAGAAAGAAACAGGAAGAAGACTAAAGATATCTCTGGAAGATAAAGCAAAAATTCAACTGTTGAATGGAAAAAAAATGCCATAGCCCCAATGTAAAATCCTTCAATTGATGGATTGTCTCTTGCTAGCTTCATCCCTTTTATTGCAGAAAAAATAAAGAGTATGATAAAACTGATTGCCCCAAATATACCAAGCTCAACTCCCAATTGAATGTAATCATTATGTGCATTTCTTGTTCCCTCATCCCCAAACTTTTTATATTTGAAATACATAGAGGGGAATGTAGAAAGTCCGCATCCCAAAGGATTATCTTTGATTATATCAACCGATACCCTCCAATATGAAAGTCTTGCAAGAAGTGAGCTTGGCGGTGGTATTGAATAATAGACTGCTGTAATAAAGAAAAGTCCAACGCTAATTATTACAAATAACCTTTTTTTTCTTAAGAGAAAGAATAAAACGATAGTAAAAAATAGGGTTATAATTCCTCCCCTTGAATGAGAAAGCCATAATGTATATAAAATGGTAACCGACAAAAGAAGAAAAATAAGCCTATTTTTTATAGATAAAACAAGGGGAAAAACAAGGACAAGGTACCCTGCCAAAGAATTTGGGTAGACAAATGTTGAGAATATTCTATCTGAAGAAAGTCTTTCAGAAAATAAGGGAGAAAGACTATAAATTTGAACAAACCTCCTTGTCTCAGCAAGTCCAAAAAAATACTGATATATTCCATATAAACAAATAAGCAGACAAGAAGAAAGAACTACAAATTTTACTATTTTTTCATTTAGCTGATACTGAACAATAAGGTAATAAATAAGAAAATATGAAAGAAACTGACATCCAACCTCGATTGCCTCATATTTTGAAAATGATTTGAATATACCGATTATAACAAACAAAACAAATAGAAACAGAAATGGGTCGATGGAGGTTTTATAGATTTTTTGTTGAAAAAAAGAAAGAAGAAGTAAAAGAAGTAAAAGAAGAAGAAGAAAAAACCAATGTGATGATGGTTCTGAACTTCCCCAAAATGGTCTAATAAAAACAAGTAAAAGAAAAATTGTCTTTACAAAACTTGACACCTTAGATATAATTATACCTTAAAAAATGGAAAGAATAAAAGTTGTTCTTGGTGATATAACGGAACAGAAAGTAGATGTAATTGTTAATGCGGCAAATCCCAGCTTAATGGGTGGGGGTGGTGTTGATGGAGCAATACATAGAAAAGGTGGTCCTTCTATCCTTGAAGAATGCAAGCAGATAATAAAGAAAATTGGACATCTTGCAACAGGAAAGGCTGTTATAACGAAAGGAGGAAATCTCCCTGCAAAATATGTCATCCACACAGTTGGTCCTATTTGGGGAGGAGGAAGCTATGATGAAGAAGAAGTTTTAAGGTCTTCCTACCAAGAAAGCTTAAGACTTGCGAAAGAAAATAACTTAAAAAGAGTAGCATTCCCATCGATATCTACGGGTGCATATGGTTATCCAAAGGAATTGGCTGCACCTGTTGCTGTATCAGCTGTTTCGGATTTCTTAGACAAAAACCCAGAAATTGATGAAGTAAGATTCGTTTTATTTAATAACGACACATATTCTGTCTATGAAAATGCACTTAAAAGAGGTGGAGGATTGCTTTAAATTTTTTGACTTAAAGCTAGTAGCTACTATGACAATATCTGGTGTCGACTTAAGGGTTGGAAAGAATATTGAGTATAATAACTCAATATGCACGGTTGTTGAGTTTAGCCATATAAAGCCAGGGAAAGGTCCTGCATTTGTCAGAGTAAGACTAAAATCATGGGAAACCAGTGCGATAACAGAACATACATTTAGACCAGAGGATAAGTTCACCTTGGTTGAAATATATGAAAAGCCTTATCAATATCTTTATACAGCGGGTGATGAATATTGGTTTATGGAAAAGGAAACTTATGAACAAGTAGCTTTAAGGAAAGATGTAATCAAGGATAATGACAAGTACTTAGTAGAAAATATAGATGTCCTTCTTCTTGACTACAATGGAAATATCGTTGGAATAAAAATGCCTGTTGTTGTCGAACAGAGAATAAAAGAGACAGAGCCGGGATTTAAAGGTGATACGGCAACGGGTGGGACAAAACCGGCAATTACAGAAACTGGACTTTCTATTCAGGTTCCACTATTTGTTGAAGTTGATGATATTGTCCGCATCGATACAAGAACAGGAGGGTATGTAGAAAGGGCAAAGAGATAGGATTTTAAGTTAAGATGGATGTAGAAAGAATAAGAGAGCTAAACAAGCTTATGGAAAAGAATGCAATTGCAGAGCTTGAGCTTAAGGATGGTGATTTTGAATGCAAGATAAAAAAGTCTTTTATTTCGCAACCATTATCTAGTATTCAAAAAGAAGAAGAAAAAGAACCTGCAATTATAGTAAAATCATCAACCGTTGGTATTTTCTATCCAAAAGTAAAGGAAGATGAAACGGTATCTACAGGAAGCGTTGTTGGGACAGTGATGGTTGTTGGCCACCCACATGAGGTTGTCTCTCCTGTGGATGGAAAAGTTATTCAGGTTATTGTAAAAGAAGGCTTTCCTGTTCAATACGGACAACCACTTCTTCTTATTTCATAATGCTCCTTGGAATAGAAACTTCTTGTGATGAAACAAGTATTGCTGTGTTGGATAAAGGTTGTAATGTCCTTTCTTGTGTCATATTATCCCAGGATGAGATTCATAAAGAATGGGGAGGGGTTTTTCCAGAACTTGCTGCTCGTGCCCATATTGAAAGGATAAGGGATGTATTTGACAAGGCAATTTATGATGCTAGGATAAAACCTAAAGATATATCTGCAATTGGGGTAACTTGTGGTCCTGGACTCATAGGTTCTCTTTTTGTTGGTCTGCAATTTGCAAAGGGACTTTCCCTTTCTCTGAATGTTCCATTTTATGGAATAAACCACCTTGATGGTCATCTATCTTCATCTTTGATTGAACATAAGGATATTCCCCTTCCTGCAATAGGATTGATTGTTTCGGGCGGCCATACTGAACTTGTCTATATAAAAAACTGGGGAATTTACGAAGTATTAGGAAGAACACTAGATGATGCAGTCGGCGAAGCATACGATAAAGTTGCAAGGATGCTTGGGCTTTCGTTTCCTGGTGGCCCAATAATAGATAAGTTTGCAAAAAATGGAAGGGCTAATATAAAATTTCCCCTTCCTAAGATAAAAAAAGAAGGGTTTGATTTTTCATTCTCTGGTCTTAAAACTGCTGTTTTGTATTATATAAGAGAGAATAAAGATTATGTAGTCTCTGATGTTTGTGCAAGTTTTCAAGAGTCGGCTATAAATCAACTCATTATAAAAATATTTTCCCAAGCTTCCTTTAAGGAGACAAAAAGCATAGTGGTTGGAGGTGGAGTTGCCTGCAATACAAGACTGAGGGAAATTTTGGAAAAAGAAGGAAATAGAAAAAATATCCCTGTTTTCATACCATCTCCAAGATTATGTATAGATAACGGAGTAATGATTGCGCAGGTCTTAGCAAGGAAGATAAAAGCCAAAGAAAAGTCTTCATCTCTTTTTCTTTCTCCAGTGCCAAACCTCCATGTTTTTGAGACTATGCTGTAAACTCAAACTGAGCCTGTTGCCAATAAAGGCGGACTAGTTTTTCGTCATCAAGAAAGGCTTCGTGGGATGTATTATCTTCAATAAATACATTTTGCATCGCATGGGATTCGGTTTCTGTCCTTTCCCAAAGATGTCTTCCTTTTAAAAAGCCATTTTCTATTGAAACCTCAATATTTCCCACTATAATATCCAAAGAGGAGAATGCATCTCGGAGGCTATGGAGATTTACTTCAATTAATTCTTTAAGATGAGAGTTTGCCACTATAAACTTTGTATTAAGGATACTCTCTGTTAGCGTGAGTTTCATGTTTAGTTTGCCAAGATATTCGGGTTTAAGAGAGATGTTCATTTCAACATGGTCGTTTTTTAAGTTTAATTCTGCTTGTTGAACTATCTCATAGATCTTTTTTGCAAATGATAAAGAAGAGTTTTGAGATGATTGATTTTGTACTTTAGGAACATCCTGCAAAGATTGACTAGATGTCTTTTCGAAGAAAACAAGAGGATGTTTTTCTCTGATTCCTTGACCAGGTTTTTCTTTTGCTATATCCTTTCTTGCTTCAAATTGGTATAAATTGGCTTTATTATTTATTAATGGTTCTTCTATTTTTGAAATTTCATGATTCTGTTTTTGTTCTTCTTGTTTTATAATATTACTTCTTTCAAAAGATTTTTCTTTTTGTTCGTTTCCTTCCTTTCCTTCATCTTTTAAAGCCTCCTCATCTATTTTTACATCAGAAGAATATCCTTTGACTAAAAAAATGTCTTTTTCAATCTTTGTGAATAGATTATCATAGGGTTTTTTAAGGGGAGTTTCTACCGAGGCAACTTTTGCAATTCGAACGGAAGTCTCTCCGGAAGGTGTATCCTTCTCATTATTTGATGTTTGTATTAAAAATTGCGGTTGTTTTATTTGAACTTGGTCTTCTTTAATATTTATTTTGCTCTCTGTATTCTCATTTCTTTGCCCTTCTTTAAATTGTTGTCCCAATTCCTGTGTCTGAATTGACCCTTGTTTTATTTTCTCTATATTTACATTCTGCCCTTCTTGTCTTTGAGGGGTTGCTTGCTCTACTTTTTGTTTCCCATCATGAATGATACTTATATCCATTGCTTTATTCTTCATTCCGTCTATCTTTCCTTTTGAAACCGCTCCTAAGTCTTTTTTACTATCGTCTATAACTTGTCTATCTTCTACGCTCCTTTTTAATTCCGCCGATTCCTGTTTCTTGTCCTTAATTTTACCTATATTTTCTTTCAGAATAACTTCTAGATCTTTTTTATTATCATCTATAGCTTTCCTGTCATCCACCCTTATATCCTTCCTGTCTTCTGGTTTACCTTCCCCCTGGATAGTACCTCTATATCCATCCGAATAGGCCGTGGTTTTGATATTATTTATCTTCGGTCTACTATCATCTACCCTATCTTCTTGGATAGTATCTTTATGTACATCTGGATAGGTTATTATCTTTTCATCCTCTAGTGTTTGTGTTGTTTCATATTTTATAGGTTCTTTGGTATCTATGTTTATATGTTGGGAGGGCATTGTTTTATACTCTATGTCCTCTTTAGTTGTATCTGTGTTTGTATATTGAGGGATTATTATCTCTTCATCTTCTAGTACTTGCTTTGCTTCATTTTTTATATCTTCTTTGGTATCT
>DNCM01000089.1 GCA_003498085.1 bacterium | reverse complement strand
CGGTGCTCATGGAAAGACAACATCAACAGGGCTCATTGGATGTGTTTTGGAAAAAATGGGGCTTGACCCAACAATAATAAATGGCGGGATAGTTCTATCATTTGGTTCTAATACAAGACTTGGAAATGGAAGACACATTGTCTGTGAACTGGATGAGAGTGATGGCTCTTTTAGTTTTGTCCATTCAAAGATTGCTGTTGTTACAAACATTGACAGGGAGCATATGGACTATTTTAAGACGATGAAAAGGATGTTGAATGAATATCTTGTTTTTATTAACCAAGCAGAGATGGCTATCCTTTGCGGGGATGATAAGTACATTAGAAAAATACTTCCAAGTATTAAGGTAAAATACACTACATACGGCACAAGACATGGCATATTGAGGGCAAGAAATATAGTCCAGAATAAAAACTGTACATACTTCGATGTCTTAAAAAATGGAAATTCTATTGGAAGATGGAAGATAAACTTAATTGGAAGACATAATGTTTTAAACGCCCTTTCTGCAATTTCTGTTGGGGAGGCACTTTCAATTGACTATGATGTGATAAAATTAGCCTTGGGTGAATTTTCTGGAACAGAAAGAAGGCTTGAGGTAAAAAGAGATGACGATATAATGGTCATCTCCGACTATGGACACCATCCAACAGAGATCAAAAAGACCCTTAAGGCAGTGAAAAGGGCGTGGAAAAGGCCTGTTATAGCCATATTTCAGCCACACAGATATACAAGAACAAAGGACCTTTTGGATAGATTTGCTAAATGCTTTGGTGATTCCGATACATTAATACTAACAGAGATATATTCGGCTTCTGAAAAACCCATCCCTGGAATATCTGGTAAGATTTTATACGATGAAATAAAGAAAAACCACAAAGACTGCCACTTTATTCCTGATTTTTATAAAATCCCTGAGTTTGTTAAAAGAAAGGTTAAAAAAGAAAGCTGTTTACTTGTACTTGGTGCAGGTGATATAATTAATATTGTTGATGATATAGTGTCCTTATAATTTTATAATTCCAGTGGATAATCTTGCAATAATTGGTCTTCAATGGGGAGATGAGGGAAAAGGGAAAATAATTGACTATCTTGCAAAAGAGTATGACTATATCGTCAGGTTTCAAGGTGGAAACAATGCAGGCCACACTGTTAATATCGATAAACGTGAAATTATCTTTCACCTCATTCCAAGTGGAGCCCTCTATTCAAATAAGCACCTTGTAATTGGAAATGGAGTCGTCGTGAATCCCTCTGTTTTACTTGAGGAAATTTCCTCTTTAAGAAACATGGGTATTGAACCAAACCTTCATATAAGCTATAGATGCCATCTAATTATGCCATACCATATTGCGATTGATGAAAGAAGGGAAAAAACGCAAAAGATAGGAACAACAAAGAGGGGGATCGGACCTGCTTATACAGATAAAATTGCAAGATGTGGAATAGTTCTTGCAGACCTTTTGGATAGAGAAGAATTTGAGGGAAAAATTAGAAAAAATTTGGAGAAAGAGGGGATTTCTGAGTTTTATCCAGAGAAAATCGCCGATGAATATCTCTTGCTTTTTGAAAAGATAAAGTGTTTTGTTTGCGATACAAGGGTTCTTCTCAATAAAGCAATTTTAGAGAAAAAATCCATCCTTTTTGAAGGGGCCCAGGGAACACTTCTTGATGTTGACTTTGGGACATACCCTTATGTAACATCATCAAATCCTACAATAGGTGGGATTTGTACAGGAACCGGGATTCCTCCAAAGTATATAGATAATACTTTGGGTGTTATGAAGGCTTATTCAACAAGAGTAGGAGAGGGCCCATTTCCAACAGAACTAAAAGGGGATATTGGCAATGGCTTAAGGATAAAGGGAAAGGAATATGGTGCAACAACAGGAAGGCCGAGGAGGTGTGGCTGGCTTGATATACCAACCATTAAGTACTCTTGTGAAATAAACGGAGTAACTAGTATTGCCATAACAAAACTTGATGTTTTGGATAAGCTTCCAAGTATAAAGGTTTGCACAAAATACAAAATAAAAGGAGAAATTTTTGAAGAGATACCCCAATCTATTGTAAACTGGGATGAAGTTGAGCCGCTATATGAAGAATTTACTGGATGGATGGAAGATACACAAAATATAAAGAAAAAAGAAGACCTTCCAAAAGCATCCCGAGTATATATTGATAAAATAATGGAGATGATAGGGATTTCTGTTTCTATTATTTCTGTTGGTTCGGAAAGGAATCAGACAATTGAGGTTGAATAGACCGTAATCTAAAATTTCTGAAATGTATAAATTCCATCGATGATTTTAATACAGGCGAGAGGGTCAGCGATGTTTGCAGAGCCTATCTGGATAGCAATTGCACCTACCTTAAAAAAATCTATCGCGTCTTCTGGTGTTTGGATTCCTCCAACTCCAATTATGGGAATACTAACTGTATTATAAGCCTCCCATACCATTCTTAGTGCAATTGGTTTTATACAAGGACCAGATAATCCACCAAAGAATTGTCTATTTTCAAAAAATGCCATGGCCTTTACTGTATTGATCAAAGAAATGGCATCAGAACCTGCATCTTCGGCCGCCTTTGCAATCCCTTTAATATCAGAGACGTTCGGTGTAAGTTTTGTAATCAATGTCTTATTCGTTCTTTTCCTTATAAGAGATACCAAGGAAAATACAACACTTGGTTCTTTTCCAAACTCAATCCCTCCTTTCTCTACATTTGGGCAAGATATGTTTATTTCGATTCCAGATATACTTTCCTTATCAAGGATATTTGCAATTTCTTCATATTCTTTAAATGATTCTCCAGAAATATTGACGATTATGGGAACCTTATATTTGACCATTTTTTGAAGCATCTCTTTTAAAAATCTTTCAATGCCAGGGTTTTCAAGTCCAATTGTGTTCAAAAGGCCATTTTTTACCTCAAGTATCCTTGGAGGGGGGTTTCCTTCTTTCGGCATCAAGGTAATCCCCTTTGTCACCAATGCACCGAGCTTTTCGATTGGAACTATTCCTTCATATTCAATTCCAAAGCCAAATGTTCCGGATGCAGGCATAACCGGGTTTTTTAGTGTAATCTTTCCTATTTTTACATTAAATTGCATGTTTTCAATTTTATACTAAATTTGCTTTACTTTCAAAAGAAATTTTTGTATAATTCTTGGGAAATGGAACGTCCAGTTTATAAAAGGATTCTTCTTAAGCTCTCTGGGGAGGTTCTTTCCGGAAAGATGGGTTATGGTATGAAAAGGGAAAAAGCCCTTTCAATAGTCCAAGAATTAAAGGAAATAAGGGAGCTTGGAGTAGAGATTGCAATAAGTATGGGCGGGGGGAATATATTTAGGGGAACAGATGAGGATGCAGATGGGATGGACAGGTCAACGGCAGATTATATAGGAATGCTTGCAACTTTGATGAATTCTCTATTTCTTCAAGATAGCCTTGAAAGTATTGGTGTTCCATCAAGGGTTGCCTCAAGCATCGATGTTCAAAAAGTTGCAGAGTCATACATAAGAAGGAAGGCGATAAGGCATTTGGAAAAGGGAAGGGTTGTCATATTTGCATGTGGAACAGGAAACCCATTTTTTTCGACAGATACAGCGGCTGCATTGAGGGCAGCAGAGATAAATGCTGATGTTCTTCTTAAAGCAACAAAGGTTGATGGTATCTATAGTGGCGACCCTATGAAGGATCCATCTTGCAAAAAATACAGTGAGTTGACATACATGGATATCCTGAGGGATGACTTAAAGGTAATGGATGTATCCAGTGTGTCTTTATGTAGGGAAAATAACCTTCCGATAGTAGTGTTCAATCTCTTGGCGAAGGGAAATATAAAAAAGGTTGTCTTGGGAGAGAAAATAGGGACAATTGTAAGATAGATTACAGGTTATAAGGAGGTAGGGTATGGAAAGAATACTTAAAGAGGCAGATAAGAAAATGGAAGAGGTAGTTTCGTCTTTAAAGCATGAATTTGCAACAATAAGAACAGGAAGGGCGTCCCCTGGTCTATTAGAACATATAAAGGTAGAATACTATGGAACATATGTTCCACTTAATCAGCTTGCAAACATATCCATCCCCGAGGCAAGGCTTATAAATATCAATGTATGGGATAAAGATGCAGTCAAAAGTGTTTCAAAAGCCATTATGAATACAAATCTTGGAATAATGCCAGCTGTAGATGGGAATACTATCCGCCTTCAAATTCCACCACTAACGGATGAAAGGAGAAAAGTATTGGATAAGATGGTAAAGCAGATAGCAGAAGAAAAGAAGGCATCCATAAGAAAGATAAGGCATGATGCCTATCACAAGATAGATCAGCAGAAGAAAAATAAAGAAATAGGCGAGGACGATGCGTTTAGGCTAAAAGACGAAGTCCAAAGAATAACAGATTCCTATATTGAAAAAATAGATGTTGTTCTTTCTGAAAAAGAGAAAGAAATAATGGAAAGATAAAATCCACAATATGCCTAAAATACCTGAGGCAATCGTCATTACTGGTCCTACTGGGGCAGGAAAAACAAAATTAGGTCATTACCTTGCATTAAAATATAATGGTGAAATTGTCTGTTGTGATTCACGTACAGTTTATAGATATATGGACATAGGAACATCAAAACCAAGCAAGTCTCTAAGAAATGAAGTTACATATCATATACTAGATGTTGTAAATCCAGATGAATTGTATACTGTTGCCCGTTTTTTGGATGATGCAAAAATATCTATAGAAAATATCCTAAAAAAAGGAAAAATACCGTTTATTGTTGGTGGCTGTGGATTATACATTAGGGCTTTAACAAGGGGATTTTTCCCTTCTCCACCACCTTCTTACGAGCTTAGGGAAATGCTTAGTAATGAAGAAAATTTATGGGAAAGACTTGCATCGGTAGATAAGGAGCAGGCAGAAAAAATAAACCCAAACGATAAAAAAAGGCTTATTCGTGCACTAGAGATATTCTATCAGATAGGAAAACCGATTTCTTTTTTACAAAGGGAAAAAACAAAAAAGCCACTTGACTTAGAATTTACGATGTTTTGTTTGGATATAGAAAGGACAACGCTTTATAAATGGTTAGATGAGAGAGTAGATAAGATGGTTAAAGACGGCTTAGCAGATGAGACTAAAAGGCTTCTTTCAATGGGCTACCATCCTTCCCTCATTTCTATGGAAGGGATTGGATATAGGGAAATGGTTGATTATTTGAAGAAAAGAATAAGCTTAGACGATGCAATCAATATAATGAAAAAAAGGACACGCAATCTCGCCAAAAGACAACTTACATGGTTTAGAAATGATAAAGGATTTTTATGGAGAAAAATGGACGAGATTGAAAAGGATGTTTCTATAACTTTAAATGGGTGAATCTATTTCTACAAAAATGGATTTGATTAGGCTTTTTTTGAAATATCCAATAAATGCAATCCCTGTAGTTGATGAAAAAAAGGCAATTGTTGGATTTATCTCAAAACAAGATATAATTGCCTCTTCTCAAACAACAGAGGATATGAACATTCCTGTTGAAAAAATAGTTGATACTCATCTTAATCTTTTTTCTTCTGATAACCTTCAGGTTTTAAACCTCCTTATAAAGAACTACAATAGAATAAAAAAGCTCCCAGTGATCGATAAGCTTGGAAATATAGTAGGTATGTGGGAAAAATATG
>DNCM01000149.1 GCA_003498085.1 bacterium | reverse complement strand
AGAGTCTTATCTATGCTTATGATGATGGGTAGGCTGAATAATTACTCAAATTTTATAGACCAAGGGGTCAGGTTATACCTGCCTTTCCCGGTGAATAATGATTTAAAACTTGTTTTTTAGAATATTTTATAATATACTATTGGACATTGTTATAAGCAAAGAAAATAGAGGGTATGTTGTTACTCAATAATATTATCATAAAGTAGATGATTTTTAATAGTGAGATAATATTCTTGAAAGGATGGTATATTGAGAAAGAGTAGATAATTTATAATGAAAAGACTTCTTCTTTTCTTCTTCTTTTTGGGCTATATCATTTATCCTTCATTTTATATCCAAGAAGAAAAATGGGCGAGATTATGCCTTCTTTTCTTTTATATCTTTCTTTTTGGAATATTAACGAGAATTACCCCTGATAAAGATAATCTTAAATTGTCTATTCCATACCTTAAATATCTACTTATTCCATTCTCACTCGGTCTAGTTTCCCATCTTTGGTTCTGGTCTCTCCCTATCCCTACTTTAGAAGACTTTCAGGGGTACTGTGGTGTTCCTGCTGTACTTTTTTATAAGATTTCTCCATATATTCCACGAATTTTCTTAGTAATCCTTTCTATCGTTGCCTTCACCATTCTTATCTTTTACCTCTCTGGAAAAGGAAGGAGGATTTGGTATATTTTCTTTACTTTTGTAATACTGTTAGATATCTTAGTTATATTCTTTATTTCTTTAGAAAGTATTGGTAAAATTTATCATATCTTTCGCCATCCTCCGCTTCATAAAGTCCTATATATTTTAGGATATTTCTTCTTTGGGATACATGAATGGGTAGGCAATTTTATTCAATATCTTTTTCTTTCGGGGGCTGGTATATATGTTGGAAAAATAGTGGAACTTCTCTTAGGAAAAAAAGATAAGTTTTATTTTATAACAGGATTTTCTTTAACACTCTTCTTTCCAACATTCTTTCATTTTACAAACTTCTGTGGTCTAACAGGAGGCGAACTTTTCTTTGTCTCAGGTTCTCTTTATTACTTTATTTCATTTCTTAATAATAAAGAAGAAAGGCCTTGGTTTTATTGTATGAGTATTATAGCTATAGGATTTACTTATGAAAGGACGATTACATCTATATTGTTGTGTATACTATTTTTTATTGCTATAAAAGAAAGAGGAAAAATTCCCTTTCCTAAATATGTTCTTATCCCTTTGATATTTGGATTGCCGTTTATCATTGTCTCATATTCTTTTCGCAATATTCCGTTAGTATTTATGTGGCTAAACAATCCTTCGTCTCTTTTATTACCACTGAAACAGATATATATTAGCATAGGACCAATCATCTCCATTTTTGTTCTTTTTTCCTTCATCTATTTCATTACATCGAGAAATGCTTGGATTCTGTATCTATATTTCTTTTACTATTATATCTTTATAAACTCTACAGGAGCGTTTGGTATTATCCGTCATGCACAGCATTATTATCTTATATTAAACATCCTTCTTTGCCTGTTTGTTGCTAAAATAAAAAAGCCGTTATTGCTAATTTTTCTTCTTCTCATTATGCTTTATCAAGGAGCCATTTCCCCGTCGTCCCTTCTCCTTAATCTTTTTAATTTCCAAAAAAAGGAGTGGACAGCAGGCTATGGGTTTATGCCGCATAGGGAGGCAATGTCTTATATCAAAAAGAATCTTCCTGAAAGAACAAAAATATATGGACCATCGTTCTGTGATCCAACTTTATTTTATATTGCTAAGTATAACATACTCGAGGACAACTGGATAAAATTCCCTCTATTGAAAGAATGGAAAGACCTTATTTCTTTCTATAAATGGCTGAGGAAGAATAATATAGACTATGTCCTTTTACCACTTACTTATGGTGTTCCAGACCTATATGAAATAGTTAATATTTATCTTTGTAAGGAGATTTATCAGGATCGTGAATACTTCCGGATAGAAAAGGTCTTTTACTTTGGAGAAAATAGCCTATTTCTAGCAAAAGTTATAAAATGAAATTCTGGAAGGGTAAAAGGGTTATAGTTACAGGTGGGGCAGGATTTTTAGGTTCTTATGTAGTTGAAAAATTGAAAGAAAGGGGTGCTTACAAAATATTTGTTCCTAGAAGAATGGAATATGATCTTACAAAAGAAGTAAATGTAGAGAAGCTTTACAAAGACTTTCCAGCTGATATAGTCATCCATTTAGCCGCAGTTGTTGGAGGAATCGGTGCAAACCTCAATAATCCTGGAAGATATTGTTACGAAAACCTAGTTATGGGTGCTCTGCTTATTGAACATGCAAGAAGAAATGGCATAAAAAAATTTGTTATTATCGGAACAATATGTGCCTACCCCAAATTTACACCTATACCTTTCAAAGAGGAAGATTTATGGAACGGTTATCCTGAAGAGACAAACGCACCTTATGGATTGGCAAAAAAGATGCTCCTTGTTCTTTCACAAGCTTATAGAGCCCAATATGGGTTTAATTCAATCTATCTTCTTCCAGTTAACCTTTATGGACCAAGGGATAACTTTTTTCTGGAATCATCACATGTCATTCCAGCCATCATTAAAAAATGTGTTGATGCTGTTGATGGAGGAAGAGAAGAGATAGTTGTTTGGGGAACTGGAAAACCTACAAGAGAATTCTTTTATGTTGAAGATTGTGTAGAGGGAATTCTTTTGGCCACTGAACATTATAATAAGCCCGATCCTATAAATCTTGGCTCAGGGATGGAGATATCCATAAAAGATTTGGTTGAGTTGATTGCAAAACTCACAGGATTTAATGGAAGAATCATTTGGGATGAAACAAAACCAGATGGTCAGCCAAGAAGAAAACTTGACACAATGAAGGCAGAGATAGAGTTTGGATTTAAAGCAAAGATGGATTTTGAAGAAGGAGTTAGGAGAACAATAGAATGGTATAAAGAATGGAAAAAGTAGAAAAAATAGCCTATTTTGACTTTATTGCTCCTAAAAGGGATATATGGAGAAAGAAAAACAGATATTACTATCAAGAGTTAGAAAAGCTTCTTAAGTTCATCATCCCTCCAAATTCTTCGATATTAGAAATTGGATGTGGTACAGGAGATTTTATTAAATATTTAAGACCAAAAAGAGGTGTAGGAATAGATTTTTCTCCTGAGATGATAAGAATAGCAAAAGAAAAGTATCCAGAGTATGAGTTTCTTATTGATGATGCAGAAAATTTACATATCACTGAAAAGTTTGACTATGTGATCCTTTCGGATCTCGTTGGCTATTTAGATGATGTATGGCAAGCATGTAGAGAATTGCAAAAGGTAACAAAAAAAGAGACAAGAATAATCATTACATATTGGAATTATCTCTGGGAACCTCTATTAAACCTTGGAAGTAAACTTGGCTTAAAAATGCCACAAAAAGGCTATCAAAACTGGTTAACATTGGAAGATATAGAAAATCTTTTAAATCTAAATGGATATGAAGTAATAAGTAAGGGATATAGGCTTTTATTTCCAAAGTATATTCCTATTATTTCCTTTATTTTCAACAGATTCCTAGCAAAACTTCCTTTTTTAAAAAATCTCTGCCTAATAGAATACATCATTGCAAAAGAAATGACAACCAAGCCAGATACAAAAGAATATAGCTGTTCTATAATTATCCCAACAAAGAATGAAGTAGGCAATATCGAAGGTATTGTCAAAAGAACGCCAATGATGGGAACCCTCACAGAGCTTATCTTTGTTGATGGAAATTCTACTGATGGAACTTGCGAGAAGATTAAAGAGATGATGGAAGCATATCCTGATAAAAATATTAAGCTTATACATCAGGGAGATGGCATTGGTAAGGCAGATGCAGTAAGAAAGGGGTTCGATGCGACATCTTGTGATATTTTATTTATTTTGGATGGCGATCTTACTGTTTGTCCAGAAGATCTACCAAAGTTCTATATTTCCATGAGTGAAGGAAGAGGTGAGTTTATCAATGGAACAAGGCTTGTTTATCCATTAGAGAAAGATTCGATGAGATTTTTAAATAAATTAGCCAATAAAGCATTTGGAATATTGTTTAGTTGGCTTCTTGAACAAAGACTTACTGATACTCTTTGTGGAACAAAGGTCTTGTTTAAAAAAGATTATCAAAAGATTGTAGATAGTAGAAGCTTCTTTGGAAACTTTGATCCTTTTGGAGACTTTGATCTTCTCTTTGGTGCAGCAAAATTAAATCTTAAGATTGTCGAGATTCCTGTGAGGTATAAGCCAAGAACATATGGTGATATAAAGATAAAAAGGTTTAAGCATGGACTTTTACTTTTAAAGATGTCCCTTATCGCCTTTAAAAAACTAAAACTTGACTAGTACCTTGGAAGATTGAAAAAAACAAAATTTATAATAAATTTTATAAAAGAGGGAAGTTCTGGTTCAAAATTTTCTTGCTTTTTAAAATAGTTTTATGGTATTATACTTGCCAAAAATACAATAATTGTGTTAAAAGATTGCAGTGGAAAAATATATCGAGAGTGTTAAAATTTTATCTAAATGAAGAAGGCATTAATCACTGGTATAACTGGTCAAGATGGTTCGTATTTGGCTGAGCTTTTGCTTTCAAAAGGTTATGAGATCTATGGGATTATAAGGAGATCAAGCTCTTTTAATACAGGAAGGATAGACCATATCTATCAAGATCCTCATGAATTTGATGTTAGACTTAATCTTATTTATGGGGATCTCAATGATGCAAGCTCTCTAAACAAAATCATAAGAACAGTAAGACCTGATGAAATATATAATCTTGGAGCCCAAAGTCATGTTAAGGTGAGCTTTGAAATTCCAGAATATACAGCAGAAATAACAGGACTAGGGACAATTAGACTTCTTGAGGCAATTAGAGAGGCAGGAATAAATGCAAAATTTTATCAAGCATCATCATCTGAACTGTTTGGAAATAGTCTTCCACCTCAAAATGAAAATACTCCATTTTGCCCTAGAAGCCCTTATGCCTGTGCAAAGACATATGCGTTCTATATTACAAAAAATTATAGAGAAGCCTATGGTGTCTTTGCTTGCAATGGAATATTATTTAACCACGAATCACCAAGAAGGGGAGGGACCTTTGTCACAAGAAAGATTACGATGGCTCTTGCTAAGATAAAGTTTGGGCTTATTGATAAACTTTATCTTGGAAATCTCGATGCAAGAAGGGATTGGGGTTATGCACCAGAATTTGTAGAAGCGATGTGGCTTATGTTACAGGCTGATAAGCCGGATGACTATGTAATTGCAACAGGAGAATCACATTCAGTGAGGGAATTTTTAGAGGAGGCGTTTTCGTATCAAGAACTCGATTGGCGAGATTACGTTGAGATCGATCCAATATACTTTAGACCTACGGAAGTTGATAATTTACTTGGAGATGCAAGTAAAGCAAGAAAAAAGCTTAATTGGCAACCAAAGACAACATTTAAGGAGTTGGTTCGAATAATGGTGGATTCTGATATGGAGTTGGTAAGAAAAAAGGTGTATGGAGAAGGAAGGACTGGTAAAGTTTTATAGCAGTAGAGCAAATGAAAGGGAAAAGTGGAGAAAGAAAATATATACTAACTAAACTTTTGCGTTTTCAGATAATAGCGAGTTTTCTGGCTGTAGAAACCATTATTCAGCAATAAGAAACTGAGACTTTAATAATAAAGGACAGAAAAAAACTGTAACTATTCAGCCTATCCATCATCATAAGCATAGATAA
>DNCM01000120.1 GCA_003498085.1 bacterium | reverse complement strand
TCTCCTTTCTTTATCCTTTCTATATCTTCCATATCTTTATCATCAAGATAGAATAATTTCTCTATAGGGTGGTTATGATGTACCTTCCGAGTACAATTATTTTATAATTCCTATCTTTCCGAAAACCTTATCTTTTCCATACTTCAACTGGTAAAAATAGACACCAGATGCAATATTCCCTGGATACCATTCCCAGTAACCATGGTTTACAAGATTCTCTTTTTCTAAGATAAGTTCACCAGTAGAATTGAATATCCTAATCGTAACAGGAGAGGGAAGCCTTTTTTCTGAACCAGGAGGTGAATTTTTATCTCCAAACGCGATTTTCCCCTTATGCTTATTTTTCTCCCAATACCTATAAGGGTTTGGAAAAACAGGGACTTTCTTTAAAACCTTAGATGCCCCAGAGCTTCCTGCTAAAGCAAACAAAGAAAGAGTACTTGTTGTTCCAATTACGACATTTTTTTCTGGAATTGGCTTAGAGATCAAAGTCCTCCATCTTCCATTTTCATAGTGATAAATCAAAAGTGTCCTTTCATCTATGTCTGTTCCATCAACTATGTTATCGTTATCACTATCTTTATATGGAACTTCAAGAACAAAGGTACCAGAACCTTTTTTATCCGATGTAACCGAAAGGCCGAAGCCGATATTTCCAGGTGGAAGATTAGTTGTCTGTGTCGCTATAAAGATTTTGTATGGCGAATCAAATGAGCCTGCAGATATTGTAATTGTTGCTAGATTAGAGCCATAAACACATTCTTTTGTTGGTGTTCCAAGGACATAGACTGTAATTGTTCCTTTGATCAGACCAATCCTTGCTATGATCGTATTACTCCCCATCATATCGATTTTTACTTCATATTTTGTTGGGCTTATTTCTCTTGAAGAAATAGCACCCATGGAATCTTTGATGATAACATCCTTCGGTTCAATTTGATTGTTGTAAGAATCATAGGCAAAAACGTTCATATAAGACCAAGAACCAACAACAATTTCATCAGGAACATCTATCTTCAATCTATTCAAATAAGATGGATGGACAGTAAAGCTTACTTCTGCAAAAAGGCCATTTGCCGTAATTGTTGCAGTATATGTTCCAGATTTAGTAAAGAGCAAATGGAATGTTCTAGAGCCTCTTATGGTATAGGTTACACAGTATGGATAGTTTGATTCAAATGTCACAGTAGCAAAAAAGTCTGGGGTATGATTCTCGTAGCTATCGTAAGATATGCAAGTAAAGATTATATTACTACCAGCGATACTATCTTCTACCAAAAGGCTTAGATTTTTGGTCTCTCCTGGTAAGAATTCTATGTCTTTTGTATCATCAATAAGCCCTACTTCTCCTTTAATTATTTTCTTTTCTACCTTTCTTGAGAATAAAATAGCTGTTGCTGTTCCATTTTCAGTCGTTAAGACAGAAGTATTAAGGCTTCCAGTTCCATCGATTATCTGTAATCTTACGATTGTTCCATCCCTTACCGGATTTCCAAATTTGTCTGTAACATAGGCAAATATCGTTGTAGAACCAATATCTACAGATATATCATCAGCTGAAACAGTAATACTTAATGCCTCTTGAGGCTCTATATAGACTGTTGTAGAACCAGATATACTTTCAAGTCTTATATCATAACATGTAATTGTTTCTGTCCCAGATTTCTCAAATATTTTTGTCCATGTTGCAATACCTTGTGAGACGTTAATATCTTGCCCCATAATTTTTATTTTACTATTGTATGATGATGCAAAATTGTTATTTCTATCCAATGCCCTTATTGTCCATGTAGCAGAATATCCTGCAGTCTGTGTTGATGGTCCTTCAATACTCAAGAAAGATGCGCCAAGGATAGTAATTGTTGCTGTTTTTGTAATTGCTCCCTGGCTTGCTGTTATAGAGCCTGTTGTCCCTAATGTCCCTGCTGTAAAATTTGTCCAGGTTCCTGTTGTTCGGCTAATTGTTCCGCAGGATGCTTCCCACAAATAATCCAGATCGAGTTTATAATCGAAGCGATCGTAACCAGAGGCTGTAAATATTACGGTTTGTTCATCAGAAAGATAAATATTCTCTGGATTAATCCTAATGTAAGAAAGTTCTGCTGAAACGAAAAAACAATCTGTAAGGGTTGATGAATAACCATTGTTTGCAAGTATTAGGCTATATGTCCCTGGTTTTATACCTATAATATCAAAAACAAAAACAATCGATGTTGTTCCAGTAAATGTAAGACTTCCTTTTTTATCAAGTAATAAAGCAGTTGTATTTGTTGAAAAAAATGCCCCTGTAATCGTGACAGATACTTTTTCTGTATTTTTTCCTTTGTTTGGTGTAATTCCTTCTATTATTGGCGGAATACCTCCTTCAAAATCTGCTTTTACTCCAGAACTTAAATCAACAAATGTTTTCGATGCTGGTCTAAAGCACCAGTACTCTTTTTCTGGCATAATCGTGTATGTCCCATATATAGGGATTGGAATATAATATGAATCCTTTACTGCTAGAGTTGATGTAGAATAGTCCCCTGTAACAGTTATGGTTGCTTCAATTAGAGTTCCATCATAACTAGTTATAGAGCCTTTTATATAAAGGGGTGCTGCTAAGAAGTCCTTTTTATGACTTGGAGCAAAATAATTTATAGAAATGGATTCTTCCCTCGGTGAAAAGCAATAATATTCTTTAAAGACACTTATTATATACTCACCTGGCTCTTGTATCTTAAAGATGTATGATCCATCTTCAGAAGTTGTACATGAAGAAATACCAATACTTACAACTGCACCAATTGAAGGGGATCCATTTTCTGTAACAGAACCTTTTACGAACATATGCCTTCCAATAAAATTAAAGATCTCATTTGGATGTCCCCAGTCTATAGAAACAGTCATTGTTGGAAAGTCAAATACATAAAATTGCTTTTCTACTTGAACGGTATATGTTCCAGGTAAAGGAAGTTCAAAAATATATGAGCCATTTGCTAGTATTGTCTTTGTCTCTTGGCCAGTCAATGTTATAGTTGCAATTAGTGGATCACCATTTTCTGTTATTGAACCTTTTATGAACATATGCCTTCCAATAAAATTAAAGATCTCATTTGGACGATCCCAGTCTATAGAAACAGTTATTGTTGGATTTTCAAATACATAAAATTGCCTTTCTACTTGAACGGTATATGTTCCAACCGAAGGAAGTTTAAAAGTATATGAGCCATTTGCTAGTATTGTCTTTGTCTCTTGGCCAGTCAATGTTATAGTTGCAATTAGTGGACCACCATTTTCTGTTATTGAGCCTTTTATGAACATATGCCTTCCAATAAAATTAAAGATCTCATTTGGACGATCCCAGTCTATAGAAACAGTTATTGTTGGATTTTCAAATACATAAAATTGCCTTTCTACTTGAACGGTATATGT
>DNCM01000025.1 GCA_003498085.1 bacterium | reverse complement strand
TTACAGCGTGGACTACCAGGGTCTCTAATCCTGTTTGCTCCCCACGCTTTCGTGTATAAGCGTCAGTATTGAGCCAGAAGACCGCCTACGCCGCTGGTGTTCTTCCCGATATCTACACATTTCACCGCTACACCGGAAATTCCGTCTCCCTCTCTCATACTCAAGAATAGCAGTATCAAGTGCAGTTCTACGGTTAAGCCATAGGATTTCACACTTGACTTACCATCCCGCCTGAACACGCTTTACGCCCAATAAATCCGAACAACGCTTGCCTCATCCGTCTTACCGCGGCTGCTGGCACGGAGTTAGCCGAGGCTTTTTCTGGAGGTACCGTCTTTTATCTTTCCTCCTAAAAGGGTTTTACAATCCGAAGACCTTCATCACCCACACGGCATTGCTGCGTCAGGCTTTCGCCCATTGCGCAAAATTCCTCACTGCTGCCTCCCATAGGAGTCTGGGCCGTGTCACAGTCCCAATGTGGCTGACCACCCTCTCAGGCCAGCTACCGATCTTTGCCTTGGTAGGCCATTACCCTACCAACTAGCTAATCGGATATGGGCCCATCTATAAGCGAGACTTACATCCCTTTAGCTATCCCTTTTTACAAAACGATAACCACATTCGGTATTAGCCTGCCTTTCGACAAGTTATTCCCAACTTATAGGTAGGTTACCCATACATTACGCACCCGTTCGCCACTATCTTTAAATCCTTGGATTACTCCTTAGATTTAAGGACCGTTCGACTTGCATGTGTTAGGCATGCCGTCAGCGTTAGTTCTGAGTCAGGATCAAACTCTCAATAAAAATTTTTCTTACTCGTTATTCCTTGCCTATTCAGTTTTCAAAGATCAAATTTCTACATAAAAATTTTATAAAATAAAATATTTATTTGTCAAGAATTTTTTTATTGTTTTATAATCATAACTATGCTAATAAGGGAACTTGTTGAGGAGTATGAGGCAAAAACCCTTTCTCCCTATTCTATGCTCTCTGTAAAGAGTAAGGGTAGAAAAAAAGATGAAGAGCCTTGTCCAATAAGGACGATATTCCAAAGAGATAGAGACAGAATAATCCATTCAAGGGCATTTAGAGAGCTTAAGTACAAAACACAGGTATTTCTCCTTCCCCAGATAGAATCAATAAGGACAAGGCTTACCCATACAATTGAGGTCTCCCAGATTGCAAGAACAATTGCTAGGGCATTAAGGCTCAATGAAGACCTGACAGAGGCAATTGCTTTAGGTCATGACTTGGGACATCCACCATTTGGCCATACTGGAGAATCTGCATTGAACGAGGTCTCTACGATTGAATTTGATCATAGCGAGCAAAGCTTAAGGATAGTGGATGTCCTTGAGAAGGATGGATTGGGCTTAAACCTTACTTATGAAACGAGGGATGGAATTCTTAACCATTCTCTAGGCGAGGATTGCCTTCTTAGTTGTGATTATAGTAAGGGTCCAAATACATTGGAAGGGATGGTTGTCCTTTTTTCAGACAAAATAGCATATATAAATCATGATATTCAAGATGCAGAAGAGGCAGGACTTATAACAATAGATATGTTTCCATCTTATGAAATAAGGCTCTTGGGAAGGAGGTCATCTGAGAGGATAAATAAGCTTGTCAATGCAGTTGTTGGAGAAAGCCTCAATAAGGACTATATAGGAATGGATAAAGAATTTTTAGAGGCAGTGTCAAACATCAGATCATATCTTTATGAGAATGTTTATCTCCACCCAAAGATTAGACAAGAGGCAGAAAAGGCAAAAAGGGTGATTATGGAGCTATACTCTTACTATCTTAAAAATCCTGATAAGATAAAGAAAAAATTTTTCTTTTTAGAAAATAAATCTGTTGAAAGGCCTGTTTGTGATTACATTGCAGGACTTTCTGACATGGAAGCACTTTCTGAATACTCTCAAATATTCCTTCCAAAACCGTGGAAAGAGGGAGAGTAATTACCAGCAAGGATAGGAAGAATAAGGTATTCCAAAAGTGTCAATATTAGATGCATTTATGAAAACCTCCCCTTTCAATCTTCCAGAGGATATATATACCCAACCCCCATGGTTCCTAACACTAATATCAATTACAGAAAAGTCATAATCTGATGCATTATATATATCATTACTATTTTCATACATATGATTATTTGTACATCCTCTTCTAAGGAGGGCATAAGGTATTCTATCAAGCATCTTTATGTTATCTACTTCTGATGTTAGTATATCTCTAAGAGAAGAAGCATCTTCAGGCCAAATGATCCTTCCATAGTCTCTATCTGAATATGTAATTATTGCAGAATATATAGTTTTTAAATTTTTTGCTGTTGTCTTTTCACGGGCCCTATCGATGAGAAGACTTACCCTTGGAATAAGCATTGCAAGTAACATTCCGATAACTGCAACAACAATCATAAGCTCGATTAAAGTAAAGGCCCTTTTCATCGAAATAAAAAAGGGAGGCAATGCCTCCCTATCCTCTTTACCCAATTAGCTTACTGACAGGGATACTCGCAGTATAGGTTATTAAAAGTATCAAGTTCGGAACAATCTATAAAAACCTCACCAGTGTATGTTCCAACTGAAACATAAGCCCATCCTCCTTCGTTTTTAACTACAGTTGCTGGCCAACTTGCATCTATCGTTTTATTACTATCTTCTACCAAATTACCAGCTGCATTTTTAAGATTTCTTCTTAAAAGTGTATATGGTAAGTGTTCAAATGCCTTGTGTCCTGTTACTAGATTTATGGTTGTTAACACATCCTTTACATCGGCTGCTTTCTTTGGCCACTCAAACCTTCCATAACCTCTTTCTGAATATTGCATTATTGCAGCATATATATTTTTGAGGTTTTTTGCTGTTGTTCTTTCACGAGACCTATCGATAAGAAGAGTTACCCTTGGAAGGAGCATTGCCAGTAATATCCCAATAATTGCAACAACAATCATAAGCTCAATAAGTGTAAATCCTTTTTTCTTCACTCTAAATCACCCCCTTTTTAATTTTAAAGATCTATTTTTTAAGTACTTAAAGTACTTCTTATTTCCTAAAAAAAAATTATAATAAAAAAATTAAACTCTGTCAAGCTTTTCTTTGTTGAAACACAAATTCCCCAACTTTC
>DNCM01000075.1 GCA_003498085.1 bacterium | reverse complement strand
CCCCATATTGCTGAGAGAAGCATATTATTGTTCCACCATCCTTTGCATAGTCTTTAAGGGCTTGTTTAAATACCAAAGAATCTTCCTTTCCCATAAGAGCACCTGATGGGATTATAAAGATAGAGTGATCATCCAATTCTGGGACATCTCTATGTAGGGCATATTCAATATTAAGCCTTTGCAGAAGTATTCCTGTTGATGGGTAGAAACCTCCTGTAAAAACAGCAATATTTGAATAAGGAGTAGGTGTAAGATAAGGATGGATTGTGCTAACATCCATTGTATCGTCTGGATGGTCAGGGTCTGGATCGGGTGGTGGGTCTGGATCGGGTGGTGGGTCTGGATCTGGAAAGCCACAGTTGCCTCCGCCTCCACCGTTTCCACCACCAGCACTAAGACCAGAAGGCGAAGGTGTAAGGTCGCATTGGTCTGGTGGATCTTCATCAGGACAATCATCAGCAACAACAAACTGGGGATAGAAAAATATGAAGAAATAAAAGAAAAGGCTAATGATGGTTTTAGTCATTTTTTCTCACCAGCAAAATCAAAGTTCTTTCAGTAAATAAAAATCGAATTAGAAACATACTCAATATTGGACGGACTATATCAAGATAAAGTCCTTTAAATTCAAATAGACAGAAAGCAAAGATGAAATATCCTATTACTAAACCTAGGGTGATAATTAACCCCTTTAATGGACGAAGAAAAACAGAAATCAATCCAACAATAATACTCAAAATAAAAGAGATGACAAAAACTACATGTTCTTCTAATGAAGATATAAAATCATTTTTGATAATACTCCAAATGATATTTGCATGAACATCAACCCCTGGCATAGAACAATTGATAGGGGTTGCTACTTCATCAAAAAGCCCTGCTGCTGTTCCTCCTATTAGGACAATTTTGTCTTTAAAGAATGAAGCTGGTATTTCTTTGTTCAACACACTACAGAAAGAAATTTTGTAAAATGAGGGCACTCTATAATTGATAAACATCATTCCCTTCTTATCAATAGGAATTTTAATTTTGCCCATATCAATGAACTTGCCTCTTATTATCTTAACATCCTCTTTTTTTATCTCTAAATAATCACAAGCCATTTGAAAGGCAAGAGAAGGATATATACCAAACCGAGGCGTCAAAACCTGAGTCTTTCTATAAAATCCACTATCAGAAGGAATATTAATATATCCAATCCTATTGGTCTCTTTGAAAATAGGCTTAATTGGCAGAAGCACAGTATCATACCCCCTGTATTCAAGGAGAGGTTCGTCTTTCGTCATAACAGATAAAGGAGTACCTGCTGGATAAGACTCGGTGTCTTCTTCATAAGCGAATTTTCTCCTCATTTCTATCTCTTCCTCTGAAATCTTAAAAATAGTGCTTTTCTTCCATCTATCTCTATTTTCAAAGAAGATAGCATGACATACATTTTTTGCTCTCTTTGTTGCCTCGGCCAAAGCTTGGTCTCCTTCGGGGAAGAACTTACTTGGTTCGGAAAAAAATATGTCAAATCCAATCACCTTTGCTTCGCCTTGAGTTAAATAGTCAATCACTTGAGCATAGTAAGACCTTGACCATTCTCCAAGTCTGCCTAATTCGTCTAAGCTTCTCTCGTCTATGTCTATAATCACAATCTTTTCTAATTTATTGGAAGCTTTTGAGCCTCGAAGACAAAGTCTAAAGTCATAGATAATTAGTTCAAACTGCCCAAAAAGTGGCCATATATAGACTAGAATTAAACTGACCAGAGTTGTAACTATTATCACAAATAATTTTATACTTAATCTTTTCGTATCCACACAACTAACCTCTTAGTCCTGGTTGTCCACCACACGACACTGGTCCTGTCCAAGGCCCACAATCATGCTTTGTTATCCATCTCCCACATTCATCTCGATAAGTATGAACCCAACAACAACTTTGTTCACAGGCAAGTTTGTCGTAATGCAAACATCTTCCTCCTGGTAATTTAATACGACAGATATGTCTACTAAAACACTTATATTCTGACCATCCTAATAACCCTGTTGGATCTACCAGATTTATAGGATTATTCTGAACATAAACATAAGGATGTAAAATCAAAGAATTATAAAGCATATCATTGCTAAGAGCAAAATAACTTAAAAGCCCAGCACCTTTTATAGGGAATGTAGTTGCTTCTGGGCAAGTAGGGCAGGATTGGGGACGAAGGATGGGGTCGGTTGACATAAATCTTCCAACCTCTGGGTCATAGTATCTTGCCCTGTAGTAGTAAAGTTGGGATTTGGGTTCGTATTCTCGGGAGGTGAAGAGGAAGGAATTAGGGATGAGGGAGTTTATAGATGGATGTCCAAAGGCATCGTAAGTGTAAGAGGAGACAATGTTTTTGTTTTTGTCTGTGAGATAGAGGACAGAACCAAGACCATCAAGGTGATAAAAATAAGATTGTGTGCCAATTCGGACAGAGATGGGGTTGTCAATGCCAGGGCCAAAGGTGTATCTTGCTTTTAGTGGTCCATCTGTATCATATTCTGCAATGAGGTCTTGGTCATCATAGAGAAAGATTGAGTTATTTTTGGCTATTCTTTTGCCTAGGGGGCAATAAGCAAAGGTTTCTGTTG
>DNCM01000197.1 GCA_003498085.1 bacterium | reverse complement strand
ATAGTGATAGGTAAATATAGTAAATCTTTAAACCCTTGTAATATTAAGGCTTCAGCAAAAATATGCGGAATGAGGGTTAAGTATTTGAAAAATAAAGGTTTTTTCTGTTTTTTATTATTAAAGTCTCGATATTTCTTATTGCTGAATATAATGGTTTTAAGCCTAGCCTCACAGTTTTATAAGGATAAGGAATTTATCTTAAAATAGAAAGCATCTCCCTTGCCTGTCTGTCAGTGGGATTTATCCTTAAAACCTCAAGAAAGTGTTTTCTTGCACCCTCATAATCTTTTAATCTAAAAGAACATAAAGCAACATTTCTATGACTGTCAGCATTATTTGGGTCAATCTCTAAAGCTCTTTTACTTACCTCTATACTTTTTATGCAATCTCCCTTTTTGTGATAGTACATCCATGCAAGAATGTTTAAAATTTTTATTTTTTCATCACCAAAAAGAACATTTGCAAGTCTTGAAAGAAATAAAACCGCCCTATCTATCTCGTTATTTTCCTCATATAACCTGATTAGATGGCTAAGACTTCTTGAATGCTCTGGCCTTATCTCGATTGCCTCTTCAAGAGCTTTCATTGCAAGGGCTGTTTTTCCTTGATTTAGATAGATAATTCCAAGGTTATTATGGATATCAGCAATAAATGGCTGCCACTCAATGGCTTTTTTGTAGTATTCCTCTGCTTTATCCATATCGCCCATCATAAAATGTGCCATACCCAGAGTAAAATATGCTGTATTACTCTTCCTACGAAGAAGTTTATTTAAAATTTCTGCCCCATTGATTGCCTCTTTTATTATCTCCCTATTGCCAGTTGTTATAGCATAATTTATATATGCCCTATTTAACTCTTCCCAATATCTTATTTCCTTATAATTTAGAGAAATTGCCTTTTTATATTCGGAAAATACTTTATTCCATTGACCAAATGCAGAGGCTACGGTTCCATTTTTGTAATAAAGATCTGCAAGGTATGGCCTAATAACAAAAATGGCAAAGCAGATTCCAAGGATAATAACGGATAGATATACAACCCAAAAAATAGGATTATTTCTCCTGAAGGATATTTGAATGTTCTTAACTGGTCCTATCTCCTTTACAGCCATTGCCATAAGTATCCAATAGGTGCAAGCAATCGGTGTATTTCCAAAAGAAAATTGGTTTTGAACAAGATATGCAAGCCAGGCACAGTATATTCCAAGTATTAAAACTTTTCTTTCTGATGCTGCAGCTTTGAATCCTCTAAAGCAATATAAGGTGAATGCGAAAATAAGCCAGAAGTAAATGATAAGTCCAGGGATTCCCCTTGATACACCTGTGTCAAATATTTCGTTATGCAATCTATCTTCCATTTCTAACATTCCCTCCATCCTCTTTTCATATACCTTTCTTAAGTATTTTGGAAATATTATGCCTAATGTATCTGCTCCAATTCCAGTTAACCAATAATCTGGAATAATTGCACAACCTGTAGTCCACATCCATATCCTCCATCCTGCAGAGCCAGCAAGCTTATCTCTTATCTTAATAAATCTTTCTTTTATTGTCTGTTCTTTTCTTTCTTTGCTCAGGTCATCGATAATTTCAATTGGTTTTTCTTCAAATTGTACTACCTTTGTTTTTTGAATCATAGTGAAAAATCTTAAAGCAGAAGATATAGGTGGATCTAGATTGAGAATGACTGTCCATGTTATAAGAATGACTCCCATTAAAGGAAGACCTATTTTGTATGCCACCCCCTCTTCTCTTTTTATTATCCCTGTAATAATGAGATGAGAAAAGAATATCAATCCTAAAGATAGACCACCAAGAAATAAAGCCTGATTACTATATGGATTGAGCCATTGATAAACTACATAAAAAACAACCGCCCAAAGACCACCTGTTGTTATAAAATAAAGAAGAAAAAATCTTAAACCATAAAACGCAAGGACCCAAACTAATGTACACACACTTAGTCCAACAAATGTTGCCCTTGTATTCGTAAAGCAAAAAGAGATATAGGTAAATACAAGTGATGCTCCATAAAATAGAAGAAGCGATGTTTTTTTAAAAGAGAAAGTTTCTCTGCTCTTTTTTCCTTTAATTACCTCTTTTTTCTCTGCCGTATAGATATACATAGAAAGTATGATAAAGATAGCCATAGAGAGATATGCGGCAATAAAAACAGGATTTCCAAAGAATGAAATAATCCTATACCTTGTAAAGCTTTCCCATTTAAGGGGATCTAGCTCAAGAAATTGAATTACACCGTATACAGAAGAAATACATCCGACAAGGACGATACTTAAAAAAAACCAATATAGTCTTTCCTTTGGGACAAAGAAAAGGATGGCATAAAAAATAATAAAATAGTTAATAAGGACAAGTAGCCCCTCATACCTTTTATATGTTCCAACAAATGCCATCCATGGGTTTATGGAAAAAATTGTTGATGTGATTGTCACTAAAAGCCACAGAGTTGTTGGAATAAAAATAATCAAGGGAGGAATAGAAATTTCAAACTTTCCAAGATAAACAGATCTTATTATCCAGACAGTAGCAACTACTGTTACAAGAAGATATATCGCTGTAACCTTACTTATGTCAAAGCAGGAGTAGAGATGGATGTCAAAGTATAAGGGTGGGGCAAAGATAAGGAGAATAAGATAGGAAATAATCAAAGCCCTTGTAAATACTTCAAATCTTATATTGAGAAAATAAGCAAACAACGATACAGCCCCAGAAAATCCGATCCATGAACCTAAATAGTATTTTGCACATTTTGCATAATATTCAGAATCAGTCCATGGAGAGGCGAAGTTATATTTATAAAATGGTATAAAAATGAGGGCAAAAAGGAGGCTTATTATAATTAAAATCACTTTATTTTCTTTATTCAGCCCTATCTCTTTTGCCATACTTTACTTTAATTGTCCATAACAAATATCAATTTCTTTTAAGCTATTAAACCAAGGTTATATAGGATTCGAACCGAAAAGCTTTCAAAAATTCTTACCCCTCAGACTCCTCCTTTATCTGAAAATTTAAACACATTTTCCCACTTCTAGCAACTTGCCTTTTGGGTCGTATAGGACTTGAACCTATAACCTTGAGATTAAGAGTCTCCTGCTCTGCCAAATTGAGCTAACGACCCGAGCCATCAATAGTTTATAGTTTGTAGCTTACTGTGTCAAGTTCCTTAAGGAAATAGTCTGGTAAGGACATCTACGATGTTTGATATCCCTACTATTTCAAGTCCTTGCTCAGAAATTTTCTCCTTATTTATCTTTGGAAGAAAAATCCTTGTAAATCCAAGCTTTTTTGCCTCTTCTACCCTTTTTTCAATATGAGTTGTTCCCCTTATTTCACCAGAAAGACCAACCTCGCCGATTAGGACTGTTTTTTCATCCACCGACTTTTCTTTGAATGATGAAACAATAGCAGAACATATCCCCAAATCACAGGCAGGCTCAGAAACGTTTATTCCACCCGCAACATTGACAAATAAATCATACGTCCCTAAATTATAACCCATCCTCTTTTCAAGAACGGCAAGCAACAAAAGAACCCTATTGTAATTTACCCCAAGCGTATCCCTTCTTGCCATTCCATATATTGTTGGCGTGGTTAATGCTTGAATTTCAACGAGGATTGGCCTTGTTCCTTCTATGGAACACGAAACAATAGAGCCAGACGCACCTTTTGGTCTCTCTGACAGAAATGCTTCTGATGGACTTTTTACCTCAATTAAACCCTGCTCTTCCATCCTAAACACCGCAATTTCATTTGTCCCTCCGAACCTATTTTTAACAGCCCTTAAGATTCTGAACACATTGTTTTTGTCTCCTTCAAAATAAAGGACGCAATCAACCATGTGTTCAAGAAGCTTTGGTCCCGCAATACTCCCCTCTTTCGTAACATGTCCAACAATGAATATAGGAATATTTCTCCCTTTTGCAATTTTTGTAAGATGACCTGTGCAAACCTTTATTTGGGAGACAGTGCCGGGGGAGGATTCAAGTCCTGGATGATAGACTGCCTGGATTGAGTCAATTATAATAAGTCCAATACCTTTTATTTCCTCGATTTGGCTTACAACGTGTGTAATATTGGAATATGATGAGGCATAAAGACCATTTTCTGAAAGACAAAGCCTATCTGCCCTAAGTTTAATTTGCGAGATGGATTCTTCACCGCTTATATAGAGAACAGGTGTGTTTCTCGAGACATTTGATGCTACTTGAAGTAGGAGTGTTGATTTTCCAATACCTGGGTCACCACCGATAAGGATTAAAGAACCTGGAACTATTCCACCACCAAGAACAGAATCAAACTCAGATATTCCTGATGAAATTCTCTTTTCCTCCTCTATATTTATTTCAGGAAGTCTAAATAATAGTGGAGTCTCTTCTTTTGGTTTATATTCTTCTTCTATTTCTTCAATGAGGGTATTCCAATTACCACAACCAGGACACCTTCCAAACCACTTTCTCGACTCATGACCACAGTCTTCACATCTATACATCTTTTAAATTATAAGAAAGAATTTAGCTATGTTGCAATGATATAAAAATTTTCACAGAACTTCCCCAACTTTCGTCAAATCTAATGTAAGTATTACAAATATTGATACTGAAGAGTGATCCGACCGATACCTCCCCT
>DNCM01000167.1 GCA_003498085.1 bacterium | reverse complement strand
GGATATCCATCTATATCAGGAACAAATTCTCCATCTTTATCTACGAGTTTATCTTTCACAAAAAGATAATTTTCAGTTTCTCCCTCTACAATACCAACTACATCCTTGCTATCCCAGACAAGCCCAGTAAGGGAAAATACCAGTCCTTCTTCTTTTGGTTTTTCCCTCTCCACCCTTTCCCTCTCTTTTAACATTTGCTCTTGCTTCATTCTCTCAAGTTCTTCCAGTGGAATAAAAGGATCTCTTCTTCCCATATCGAAGTAATAATATGTCTCATATTCTGGTTTTTCAACTTCTATGTAAGGTGGTGGCGAAATTGGCAATTCAATGGGCTTTTCTTCTTCCTTTTTTTTACACCCTAAAACCAGAATAAGTGTAAATATAAGTAAAATCTTCTTTCCTCGTCTACTTATTTTCCTTTCTGATACCTGATACCTGATACCTGATACCTGGTTTCTCATCTGTATATGTAAGCCTCAAGCCTCAATGGACAGGAAACAGTATCCAGAAACTCTTCTTCTGCCATCCTTACACCTATTGCAGATAATGATAAATCCACTACATTTATTAACCTTGGAAGGTTACCGACTGCACAAATGAACCTAACTATATTATGAAATGTTCCAACAATTGGAAGACTAATAGAATAGACTGCATAATCCCCCCTTTCCTCTATTCCTCCCGGAGAATATAATGAAAAATAAACTTTATTATCAAATGAAAGTTGAGTAAGAGTTACGAGCAAATATGGAACATTTATGTCTTTTGGCAAAACCTCTTCCGCATAAAAAAGCTCAACCTTAAGCCTTTTACTTTCTGCCTCTACATAAGGAAGTCTTGCAGCTTCTTTTTTATTATTAATAAGGGTTTGTTCCTTAATTTTTTTATCTTCTTTAAGTCTTTTTATTTCAAAAGATACTGGTTTATAAAAATTATAGTAAAAGCCAGCTGTTGCTCCTATTACGATTAAACTAATTACAAAATATAGCTTTTGAGTTTCCGTCAGCCTTTTCATAAGTTATACCTCACAGTTAAAGAAAAGCCCTTTCTTACCCTTTCGTCTACACCTTCCCTTCCAACTGATGAGACAATCCCAAGTTGAACATCAGAGAAAAATGGATTTTCCATTAAAGCCACCATAAATCTTGCAACATCAAAGTTAGAAAATGCTGAACAAGTAAAAGAAAGGGTATTTCCACCACTTGGTATTATGCTAGAAAGCCAAACATTAGAGGTTATTGTCTTGCTTATTTCTTCTAAAATCTTTACCCATTTAAACCTTTCCTGAATAAGCGTTTGAATAACGCCAAGCCTTCTTTTTATTTCAGAGTTTTCTGCTTCTATCTGCCTTATTCTTTCTAGAGTTGGCCGAAGGGCCTCGTTTTCTTTTTCAATTTTTTTAATATCAAAAATAAGTTTATTTTTTTCCATATTAAGATAAAGCCCAACACAAGCAAGAAGTGCTCCATAGATACCAATAACGCTTAAAACAAGTATAGTTTGCTGTTTTTTCTTTCTTTTTTCTATTATTTCTGGTGGTAATAAATTTATTATTGTCATTTTACTTTCTCGTTATTATATTTTCTCACTATAATCCCCTTAAAGCCAAACCAATGGGTACGACATATGACAGCCTTTTTTTCTCAAGTTCATCTACAGAAATATTTGCTTTTGAAACATTCATATTCTGAAGAGGGTTTGCCGAAACAACATCTATTCCTAAACCATTTGAGAGGAAATTAGCAAGACCAGGAATGTTTGCACTTCCGCCACTTAAAACAATCCTATCAATGTTCTTTTTATAGCTTGGAAGTTGAGTATAGTAGTATGTGAAGGACCTGTCAAGCTCATCCAAAAGCCTTGTTGCAACAGATTCTATTGCATAAGATGATCTCCCCTTTTCATCGTCAGTAACAGTTCCATATTCTTCGCCAGATAAAATTGCCCCCTTTGTCTCTTTCAATTTTTCTGCTTCAACAAAACTCATTCCAAATTCGCTCTTTATGGCATCTGTAAAGTCATTTCCACCAACAATTATGTCTCTATTAAATGATGAAGCGTCTGTCTCAACAACATTTATGTTCGTTGTTCTTGCACCAATATCAACCAATGCAACAACTTTTTCTTTACCTATACTTCCTTCTTCACCCAGTTCCCATGCGTCCTCTATTGCAAATGTGTCAACATTGACATAAATAGGGTCAAGACCTGCTTTTTGGAAGATATGGATATATTCATGAATAACCTCCCTCTTTGCCGCAACCAACAAAATCTCCATCATCCTTTCTTCCTTTTCAACAAAGTCCTTCGTTATATGGAAATCAATCAATGCCTGTTCAACTTCAAATGGAATATGTTCCTCTGCTTCAAATCTTATCACTTCTCTAAGTTCTTCACCTGGCATATACGGAAGCTTAAGATATCTTATAACTACAAAGCTTGCAGGAACAGATATGTAGACTTCCCCTGCTTTTATTTTATTTTCTGATAAAAGTTTTTTGATCGTATCAATCGCAATGTTACTCCACGCATCCTTCTCATCGTCCCTCAATGGCTCAGGGTGAATTTTTTTTCCACAAAGTGAGAACAGAAAAATTTCAGATTTCTTTTTCTTCAATTTGCATAGCTTGACTGAATCAAAAGTAAGTTCTACCCCAACTGCGGTATCTTGCCCAAGAATTTTTTTCAACATAACTTTTTATTTATACCATAACTTACCTTTTTCTGTCAAATAGTTTTTGATAGCAGAAAGAACATGCCTTTCGGCAACTTCAAGGGATACCGGTATTATACATCCAGATGCTTGGAGATGACCACCACCACCAAATTCTTCTGCAATACTTCGTACATCAAGCCCTCTCTTTGATCTTAAAGAAACCTTTGTTCTTTCCTTGGCAAGCTCTCTAAATAAGACCATAATATAGGCATTTTTTATCCATCTCATTGTATCTAGTATTGTATCTGTTTCTGGTTCTTTACCTAATTCATCGATTGCCTCTTTTGTTATCTTTGTCCAGACAATGGGTCCATCTTCTTCAATATCTGATAAGTGTCTTCCAAAAAATTTTATTTCATTCAAAGATTTTGTATTATAGAGGAATTCCTTTATTTTATCGGGAAAGATTTCATACTCAAGAAGAGAACCCGCTACTTCCATACATTTAGGGGATGTATTAGCAAACGAGAAAAAACCTGTATCTGTTGCTATGCCAACATATAGAAGAATGGCTATCTCTTTACTGATGGCCGATTGTTTACCACCCATTGTTTTTATAAGCCTATGTATCATCTCGCAAACAGACGATGCTTTTTCGTCTATCCAATTCAAATTTCCAATTCCTCCTCCAAGATGGTGGTCAATATTGATTACGAAAGGTATTCTTTTGACGAAAGGAACCATTTTTTTTCCAAGCCTTGTAATGTCATTTGTGTCGAGCACAATGGTTATATCGCTTTTTATTTCTTTTTTTGGAGAAAAAATTTTATCAAGATAGGGAAGAAAAAGCATATTCTCTGGGGGAGATTCCTCATTTATAATTACTACCCTTTTACCTCTTTGAGAAAGAAAAAGATACAGGGCAATTTGACATCCAATTGAGTCTCCATCTGGATGAATATGTGATGTTATTAAAAAATTGTCCCTTTCTTCCAAAATCTTTGCAATTTTTTCAATCATTTTTTTCAATGAAAAATGAAAGTTCTGGGGTATAATGAAAATTAAGTTCTTTCCCTAGATATGATTTAATTTGCCCTGCATTCTTTTTCAATTCCCCAAGGCATTCATCGGACCTGTTTAGGCTTGTTACATAGATCTTTGCAGATCTTAAATCCCCTGTTATATCAACCCTTGTTATTGAAACAAGAAGTTCTTGCGGAACGATTTCCTCCACTAGGAGAAATTCACCTATTTTTTCTCTTATAAGCTTTTGGATTCTTTTTTTTCTATCTTTCATATTTATCTCTAACAAACTATCATTCTGTTGGTATCTCTGGACCTATTGTTTCTGTCGGTGTTCCTATAGTCTCTGTTACTGTCCCTGGTTCAGGAACTTTTATTTCTGGCCCTTTAATAAGAACTTTAATTTGTGGGCCTAATGCAAGGACAACAGCAATAATGATAACGGCTATTAGCCCAATTATTAGCCCATACTCAACTATACTTTCTCCTTTCTTATCCATTTTTCCTCACCTCCATCTCTTCATACGCTTTTATTATATCAGAAACTAATGGATGCCTAACAACATCAGATTTGTCAAAGTATGAAAAGCCAATTCCAGAAATTCCTCTTAATATTGATTGGATTTGAACAAGCCCGGATACTGCCCCATTTGGAAGGTCTATTTGTGTAATGTCTCCGGTAATGACTGTTTTTGAATCAAAACCAAGCCTTGTCAAGAACATCTTCATCTGTTCAGGTGTTGTATTTTGTGCTTCATCAAGGATGATAAATGAATCATTTAAGGTCCTTCCGCGCATATATGCAAGTGGAGCTATTTCGATTACACCGCTAGATAATAGTTTTTGAAACTTTTCAACACCAAGCATATCGTAAAGTGCATCGTATAATGGCCTTAAGTATGGATTTACTTTTTCTTGAAGATCACCTGGAAGAAAACCGAGTTTTTCTCCTGCTTCAACCGCAGGTCTTGTAAGGATAATTCTTCCGACCCGGGCAACAAGTAATGATGAAAGTGCCATCGCAACCGCAAGATATGTCTTTCCAGTACCTGCCGGACCAATTGTAATAACAATATCATTTCCCCTCATCATCTCTACATATCTCTTTTGATTTAAACTCTTCGGTTTTACCATTCTTCCTCTTTCCGATACACATATGGCATCCTCAAATATCTTTACGATATCTTTTTTCTCATGAAATATCTTTAAAGCATATCTTATCTCCTCTCGTCTTATTAAATGTCCTCCTTTCATAATACGAAGGAGGTTTTCAAAAAAAGAAAGGGCTTTTTTACATTCTTTGTTTTCTCCAATAATAATTATTTCATTTCCTCTTGGGATTATTTTTATAACAGGAAATGCCTCTTGGATTATCCTTAAATTCTCATCATCCTTTCCAAGAAGACATAGAGCTTCTTTTTCATCTGTAAATTTTATCTTTTCTTCAGGGTTTATCCTCAGAACGCCTCCTCTTTCGCTTTTTTCTTATAACTTTCTTTTCTATAATCTGTTGTGTAAAATCCTTAATTCTTACAATTATACTCGATGGGGTTAAGAAAGACAAGATGGAAGTTTTTCTAACGATGAAGATAAGGAAAATCCTTCTTAACCCCAATTAATTCCAAATCCTAATACATATCTCCCATTCCTCCGCCCGGTGGCATTGGCGGCGCCTTTTCTTTCTCTGGTATTTCGGTTACAAGACATTCTGTTATAAGGAGGAGTGCTGAGATAGAAGCAGCATTCTGTAAGGCAGTCCTTGTAACCTTCAGTGGGTCAATTATGCCTGCAGAGATAAGGTCTACATATTCACGAGTTGACGCATCAAGGCCTATATTTCCACCCTTTTCCCTTACCTTTTCAACAACAACCGAGCCTTCCAAACCAGCATTTTCTGCGATCTGCCTTAACGGCTCCTCAAGGCTCCTTTTAATAATATCTGCTCCTATCTTTTCATCACCTGGAAGGTTGAACTTATCTACCTCTGCTTGTACTTTTAGGAGGGTAATCCCACCACCAGGAATGATACCCTCTTCAACCGCAGCTCTTGTTGCATGTAAGGCATCCTCAACCCTTGCTTTCTTTTCTTTCATCTCTGTCTCGGTTGCTGCACCAACATTTATAACGGCAACACCGCCAGCAAGCTTTGCAAGCCTTTCTTGGAGTTTCTCTCTGTCATAGTCTGATTTTGTTTCGTCAATCTGAAGCTTTATCTGGGATATCCTCGCCTTTATATCCTCTGTCTTTCCTGCACCTTCTATGATCGTTGTGTTTTCCTTATCTATTACTACCCTCTTTGTCTGACCAAGATCTTCAAGTTTTATATTCTCAAGTTTTATCCCAAGCTCCTCTGCAATCATCCTTCCACCCGTTAAAATCGCGATATCTTCAAGCATTGCCTTTCTTCTATCTCCAAACCCTGGTGCTTTCACTGCGCAGCATTTAAGGACACCTCTTATTTTATTGACAACAAGAGTTGCAAGGGCTTCCCCTTCAACATCCTCTGCAATTATCAAAAAGCTTTTCCCTGCTTGGACTATTTTTTCAAGAATTGGAAGGAGGTCTTTCATAACAGAGAGTTTCTTCTCATAGATTAGGATATATGGTTCCTCTAATACTACTTCCATCCTATCTGCGTCTGTCACAAAGTATGGAGAAAGATAGCCCCTGTCAAACTGCATCCCTTCAACTATATCCATTGTTGTCTCTATTGTCTTCGCCTCTTCTACTGTTATTACTCCATCCTTTCCAACTTTTTCCATTGCATCTGCAATAAGGTTGCCGATTGTTGTATCCATATGGGCACTGATTGTTGCAACTTGGGCCATCTGTTGTTTTTCTGTAACTGGAATTGCGGTCTTTTTTAATGTCTCCACCACATAGTCAACTGTTTTTTCGATGCCATGCTTCAATGCTATAGGGTTTGCACCTGCCGCGATGTTCTTTATACCTTCATTGAATATCGTTTGTGCTAGGATTGTTGCTGTTGTTGTTCCGTCGCCTGCAACATCGGATGTCTTCGATGCAACCTCTCTTACCAATTGTGCACCCATATTTTCAAATGGGTCTTTCAGCTCAATCTCCTTTGCAACGGTGACACCGTCACAGGTAATTGTTGGTGAGCCAAATTTTTTATCCAGGATAACATTCCTTCCTCTAGGGCCTAGTGTTACCCTGACTGTATTAGCTAAAGCATTCACCCCTTTTTGTAAATTTTTTCTTGATTCTTCACTAAAACTTAACTGTTTTGCCATATTTTACACCTCCTTAAATAATCATCATTCAATAATTCCAAGTATGTCATCTTCTCTCATGATTAGATGATCTTCACCGCCTATCTTTATCTCTGTTCCTGAATATTTTCCAAACAGAACTCTATCGTTTGGTTTTACTTCAAGCGGAACAATTGTTCCGTTGTCAAGCCTTCTACCCCTTCCAACTGCAACAATAACTCCCTCCTGCGACTTTTCCTTTGCAGTGTCAGGAATAATAATTCCTCCTTTTTTTACTTCTTCTGCCTCTTTCGGCTTTACTAAAATATGGTCACCTAATGGCCTTACCATAAATATCACCTCCGTTAAATTTATTTTTTGATAAAAATTATGTAGATTAAAAAGCATCTTTTGTCAAGTATTTTTTACTTTGAAACTTACCGATATCTTTCTGGCTGAATTTGAATTTTTTGTCGAAAAAGGCCCTTTTTGGTTAAAGTGAGAGTTTCTTATAAATTGCAGAAAGCAAAATTTATTTCTT
>DNCM01000062.1 GCA_003498085.1 bacterium | reverse complement strand
GACTAAAGGCTGAATAGTTAAAAAATGATGAAAAATGGTTCCATCTTACATTTAAAGAAGACATACCAAACATACAAGAAGAAATTTTATTATTTCCTCTAGTTGACATAGATAGATTATTTATGATTATATTTTATAGACCAAGGGGTCAGGTTATACCTGCCTTTCCCGTACATTTTTTCATTTTCTATTTGACTTTTTGAGTAAGGTATGTTAAATTTTATTTTAGCTTTTATTTTAGCTTTCACTTTTGTGAAAGTAGATGAGGATACTTTTGAAAAGGAGGACAGTAAATTATGAAAAAAAACATTTGGATTGTAATAGGGGTTGTGGTAATAGGTTTAGCTATTGTTCTTGTTATCACCCAGATAAGAAAAGAACCAAAGGAGATAAAGATTGGGGCAATATTACCGTTGACAGGACCATCAGCATTGCTTGGCGAAATGGCCCAAAATGGTTTATTACTAGCTGAGAAAGATATAAATCAAAAAGATGGGATAAACGGAAGACCTCTAAAATTGATCTTCGAAGATGGACAAGCCGATCCTAAAACTTCAATTTCTGCTTTCAGAAAATTAATAGACATTGAAAATGTCAAGGTAGTTTTTGTAACCCATAGCAGTGTTGGACTTGCATTGGCTCCAATTGCTGATAAAGAAAAAGTTGTTCTATTGGTTCATGCCTCTCACCCCAAAATCACTGGTATCAGTCCTTATATTTTTCGGCATTCAAATGTAGCAGAACAAGAATCTGAAGTTATTGCTCAATTTGTGTCAGAAAAACTCAATGCAAAACGAACAGCTATTGCTGTTATGGATGATGACTACGGTATGGTATTCAAGGAAACTTTAGAAAAAGTCATCTCTACCCAATATAAAGATACTTCTCTTGTAAAAAGTATTGTGTATGAAAGTACTGAGATTGATTTCAAAACCGTAGCACAGAAATTATTGGATGGTAAACCTGATGTGGTTCTTATCGCTGGTCTTGGAAGTGGCGTGGGGATTTTAATCAAGCGATTGAAGGAATATAGATATAAAGGTGACATAGTAATCACCCTTGGAGCAATAATGACAGGTGCTTTTGAAAGTGCCGCTGATGCTGGGAAGGAGGTTTATTATGTAACTTTAGATATTGATGAGAAAAGTGAAAGATATGAGGAATTAGACAAAAAATATAAAGATTTATATAAATCAAGTCTTTCTGCTGGTCCTTTAGTATTTTATAATTCCCTCATGTTAATTTCTGAAGCTATAAAGTCTATGGGAAATAAACCAGAAAATATTTCTCAATTTATTGCAAATCTCTCTTCCTTTGATGGCATAGGTGAAAAAATGGATATATTAAGGAAATATGATATTGTTCCTAAATTGAAAGTCGTAAAGAGATAAGGAGAAATAAAGTGACTTTTAAAGAACTTCTTTTCAAATTTAATACTTTTGTTGAAGAGAAAGGATACGTAACCAAAAAATCTGTAGGTCTCATTAGTCCTATATTTCCACATGAATTTAATGTAAGTGGTGGACATGAATATGCGATGGAAATATTTAAAACCATTAAGCCAATTGCTTCATCTCTACGATATTCGTTAATCGATACTTCCTTTCGGCGAATGGATATGGAACATATAGGTTTTTCCGACCGTCATATTTCATTATTTCATATGGCTGTTTTCGCCTGTGGAGTAATGAGGGAAAAAATAAATGCCTACATTAATGAATTAGTTTTTGATTTTACTCAACTTCTTACGGAGAGATTGGAGATTCTAAAGGACGAATTACTATTTACAACATTTGATGGCGGACAAATTCTAAACTTTAATTTAAAGAGAGAAGATTGTCTAATAGAATCATTAAGGAAAGCCATGATTTCTGAATCAAAAATTTTACCGTTAGAAGGAAGGCGAAATTTCTTCCTTGCACAAAATATTGAGTGTTCTGGACCATCATGTGAGGTTTATTTTGATAGAGGAAAGGAATTTGAATACGGTTCAAGATTCATTGAAATAGGTTCAATGAATTTTTATAAATACAGATATAATGCCAGAAATGGTTTATTAGAGCTTTCTCCAAATCAGATATTTGTTTGCGGTATAGGAATAGAAAGAACTCTAATGGCTAAACAAGGTAAACCAAGTGTTTTCGATATTGATGTTCTTGCTCCTTTAGTAGAGATTGTGAGTAGGTATTTCTCTAACTCAGTAGAGTGCTCAATATTTATCAATTCAGTGAGAACTATTGTTGATTGTGTGAAATCAGCGATTTTTATTTTGAGTGAAGGGGTAAAACCTGATAATTCATCTCGTGGGCGTATTTTAAGAAAGATAATTAAGAACCTCACTAATCAAATGAAATATTTGAACTTATCTAAATCCAATATATTAGACGAACTTCAGGATAAAGTAACTGAAATATATGGAGATTTATATCCTAAAATTAAACAGCAAAAGATAGATCTGAAAGTATTGATTTCCAATAAATTTAAGGAGGAGGTTTCATGAATGAGGAAGTGAAGGAGGAAGTGAATAAGGAAGAAATTTCTTTATGGTTGCATTTTACATTTTTTCTACAAAACGTTAGATTTCCCTTTAGTATTGATGGCTTGGATAAACTTGAAAAGGAGCTAAAGAAGAATGACATTAAAATACACCTTAGTGAATATTGGGAAGACCCTCATTCTGTAAGGCGATTTTTGTGGGGCTTTTTCCCTCACCTTCATCTAAATAAGAAGATTGAAATAAAAGAAGTGAAAAATATCTTTAGTGATCAAAGGGTTTCAATAGATAAGGCATCTTTGGGTATCTCCACAGTATGGGGTGGGGCGAGTATGGCAGTTCTTACAATAGAAGGCAAATTAGAAAAAGAGAAACCAGTGCAATTTGAGTGGATTAATAATTTACAAGATCCTAACAACGAGAAGACACATGAAGTAGAGCAAACTTTTATAAAACAAATTATTGAGTACACTCGTACATTGCGAAATATAAAAGAAATTGGAGGAGAGAATATAAAATGGATGGAGTGGTATGATGACAAAGAGAAAGAAGATTATGTAACTGGATATAGCAAGAATGGAGAAGGAATGTACATGAGCGGGAAGGAAATATCAAATATAATAAATAAAAAAGTAGAAGGCGAAGGCGGAGGAGATGAGAATTTACTTAAGTTTTTTTATCAAGAACCCTATATAGCTGTTTGGCTATATAGAAGTAATGAGGTAAAGGATGAGGAGAGAAAAGCTATCTTGACAAGTTTTTTTGGAGGAAGGCCTGGATATGAGAAACACAGGAAAGAGATAAACTTATTTGATGTAGAAACAGAAGGAAAAAGTTATGAGAAGAAACACATTAGAAAAGAAAGAATCGAAGCTGGAATAGGAAAAGTGGAAATCTCTCCTAATTTTGAAATTTATTTTGACCCTACAAAATGTTTTATTTTTCATAGCTTAAAGAAAAATGAAAGGAAGGTTAGGGGAGCAGAAGTTCACAGAGCATTATTTGCGGTAAGAACAAGGATGCATTTTTGTATTTTATGGGAAGCACGGCTACAGGCACTAAGTCAAAAAATAAATGATATCCTTGAGGAACTCCCAATCATACAAGAAAAGCCAAATGAGTTGTTTGAAGAACTAAAGAATATTAATGAGATATCCTTAAGACTCTCGGCTGCTAGTTCAGAGCTTTTTAATTCATTTATCTGGCGATATGCTACCTTCTTGCCATCAAGGATGGGCTATTTATCTACGATTTATAACACACTTGATAATTTACTTAGCACCTCAGTGAAAACAAAAGATATAAAAGATTATTTGAGCGAATTGCGAGCACAAATAGAATTTACTGCTAATTTTATTCGTGAAAAAATAGCAGAGAAATTACCAGATCTTATAAAATGACAAGAGTTCAGAAGAAAAACTAAGTTAGAAGGGGAAAAATAATGCCAGAGAAATGGACTGAAACAGAGCTTTTCAATTTGTTGAAGGAACAAGAGTATCTGGGAACATTAGCATCTCTTTACTCTCCAAGATTTGCGCATCATTTTCTTGAAATTTTATCACATATCACTTTAGCACAAAAATTTATAAGAGACACTCTAAATAAAAATGATATAAATATAGACTTATATCTTCAATGGTCTGCAATAGGAGTTTTCGAAGGATTTCCTTCCTTATTTAAATTAAAGGATGATGAACCAAGTGCACTTTTTGAACTAACACAACGAAAGAATATGGGATGTTTGATCAATCTTAACGTAGCAAAATTGAAGTCTTTGATAGAGATGTCTTTTTTGTTAAAGCAAGCCTGTTGTTTAAGTCCAAGGAGGAGTTGTGGGTTTTTATTGACAGCTGTAAATTCTTTTTGTGGAAAAGTCAGCAAATTAGCTAGCAAAATTCTTAAAAGTTCAACCGAGCAAATGCAGGAAGGTTTGATTATTTTCTTAGATATAACCAAAACAACGCCTGCGATCATAGATGCCGAAAAACAGCACCGATTAGCAGAATATAATACAAAGATGCAGTGTATATTCCGAGAAATAGCTAGCACTATCTTACTTTGTGAAAGTAATACTAAGTATTGGTTGTTGGGAGGAGATTCTTTTATCTCATTTAGTGTGCTTAATGTCTCTAATGAGAAAAAAATAGGCAGTAGTTTACATCGGATTATTACAGAAATAAAACGTAAGTTAAAAGAAATAGCCGAAGATGAAGGAGTATTTTTCAATGGTGGAGCTCATTTTGGGAAATTTTCATGGTTGGGAGATAAAACTTACGTGAATTTAGATTTCATAAAAGCAGTTAGAGCTCAAGAGCTTTGTCAAAAAGACGGAGAGGTAATTATCACACATAAAGTCAAAGAAAAAATAGAAAAGACATTGGAAGAAGAAAAGAGAGAAGAGATATTTGAAAAACCCGAAGTATTGTATGAAGGAAAGCATATCTGGATACAACCTAATAGACTCTATATCCAATTTGGCGATGAGGAAATAGACCTTTTTACCATAAAAGAAGGGAATTAAACTCTTTTGCTTTTCATCATGAGGAAGATGAAAGCTATAGGGTGAAATTCATTAGGACTATTCATGATAGGAGCCAAAGTTGAATAAGAACTGTATTCTTTCTGATTTAAACTGCTTTAAGCGATAAAGAGATGGGCGATATTGACTTGGTTATTATAAAAAGAGATGTTTCATATTATGCAACTGACCGGATGTGTATGCCTGTTTAGATACTGATGTGGCCCTGATTATATACTTTATAAACTAGAAGATGTTAAAACCTTAATACTTCTTGTAATTGATCTTTCTACAGAACCTTGTTAAAAAATGGACCTTTTTACATCTTCTCTCGATAACAAAACGCATTTTTATTGGTTATCTTTTGTATTGTCCCAATAATCTCTTATGCCTCTTCTTTGCCAATACCCTTATCTGTATTATCGGCTTCGCTATCAATAATCTCTTTCCCCTTCGCTGATAGAATGCTTATAACCTTAATTTCCCTCTTTGATATTAACCCATGAAAAAATCCAAACTCCCCTTGACAAAAATACAAAATAGTAATAATATTAGTATGATGGTAATAAAATTCTTGTAATAATTTTGGTAGAATCATGATAATATACAGAAATCTTATAGAAAATATTAGAAATTGGCTAGGACAGAGAGATATAATCGCTATCTATGGTGCAAGACAGGTGGGGAAAACTTTTTTGATGAGATACCTCATGGATGAATTGTTAGGAAAAGGGGAGAAAACTATTTTTATCGATTTAGAAGACTTTGAGATGCGAGAACTTCTAAAGACCCCATCTGATTTTTTAAGATTCCTACGAGAAAAAGGTATAAAAGAAGGTGAAAAAGTATATGTATTTTTAGATGAAGTGCATTATTTGGAAGAACCATCAAATTTGCTTAAAATAATCCATGACCATCATCCATGTATACAACTTATAGTCTCTGGGTCATCAAGTTTTGAGATACGCAAAAAGTTTAAAGATATATTAACGGGTAGGAAACAGGTATTTCAATTACATCCTCTATCTTTTGAGGAATATCTTAATTTTAATAGATTAGAGGAGTTGAAGAATAATAAGAAAAACTTGACCCTATATACAATTCTTGATAGGAAATTTGAACAAATATCTTCTGTTCTTCATAATAGATTCCTTGAGGCCTTTGAAGAATTTGCTATCTTTGGTGGCTATCCAAGAGTGGCTTTGACCGAAAATCCAGATGATAAAGTACTTATTATTAAAGAAATATATGAATCCTATATCCAAAAGGATATAAAAGACTTCATAAGAGTTGAAAATGTGCCTAAGTTTAACGCACTTGTGAGGTTTTTGAGTGTTCAATCTGGAAACCTTCTAAATCTTCACGAAGTTTCCAAAGAATTAGGTGTAGAAAGGAAAACGTTAGAAAACTACCTCTTTATTATGGAACAGACTTTTGTAGTAAAAAGGATTCAGCCATATTTTACTAATCGACAAAAGGAAATTACAAAGATGTCCAAACTGTTCTTCTTGGATACAGGTCTTAGGAATTATTCTATTAAAGATATGAGAAAAATAGAATTAAGACAAGATAAGGGTGCTCTTATAGAAAATACCGTCTATTCTGAGATTGAAAAGCAATTACACTTGCTCGATGAGATATGTTTCTGGAGGACTCAACAAAAGAAAGAGGTTGATTTTATATTGAGATGTCAAGGAGAACTTATACCCATTGAAATCAAGTATCAAAACATCACTTATCCCCAATTTAGTTCATCTCTTAAGAGTTTTATACGAGATTATGAGCCTAAAATTGCGCTGGTGCTTAATAAGAATTTTTGGGGAGAGAGTCTGTTTAATAGGACAAAGATACTTTTTGTGCCGGTGTACATAGTATAGTTGTTGGTTGTTAGTTGTTAGATTTTAGTTGGGGAGTTTGGAGAGTTTAGGAGTTTGGGGAGTTTAAGAGTTATATAGGAGTTAATAGAAAGTGGTTCAACAGTTGGTTGTTAATGGAATTATAGCAGGAAGTATATATGCTTTAGTAGCAATTGGATTTACAGTCATTTACCGTACTGTCAAATTCTTCCATTTAGCTCATGGTGTGGTTTATACAGCAGGGGCATATTTTGCATATTCAGTTGTTAGTTTTTGGTTGTTAGTCTTTAACAACCAGATTAACTTTATGGGCTGGTTATTAGCAATTTTGACAGGGGTAATTGGAGCAGGAATTTTAGGAATTGTAATTGATAGGTTTGTCTATTATCCACTCCGTAAGCAGAATGCATCTAATCTGATTTTTCTTATCGCATCATTCGGTGTCTTTATCTTCATTCAAAACCTGCTACAGCTTATTTACGGAGCACAGATTCTCACAATAAGAACTGGCCCTATTAAGGAAGGACATCATTTTTTCGACGTTGTAATTACTGATATACAAATTTTAATCCTAACTGTTTCAATATTTTTGATGATTTTACTCTGGTTATTTATCCAAAAGACAAAACTTGGCAAAGCAATGAGGGCTGTCTCTGATGACCCAATGGCTGCAAATATTGTTGGTATAAATCCTGAAAAGATAATTTTAATTTCATTTGCTATAGGCTCAGCACTGGCTGGTATTGCTGGAATACTTATTTCTTTTGAAACTAATATCGAACCAACAATGGGATTTATTGCTATTTTGAAAGGTATTATTGCCTCTATTATTGGTGGGATTGGTAATATTCCCGGGGCAGTACTTGGCGGATTCTTTCTTGGAGCAGTCGAGAATCTCGGTATTTGGAAGATTCAAGCAGGCTGGAAGGATTGTATAGCATTTGTCATTCTTATAATATTTCTTTTAATCAGGCCTTGGGGAATTATGGGGATTAAGACAGAAAAGGAGACAATTTAAAACTATGGAGTACTTTTTGCATATACTTGTTATTGCTGGTATATACATAATCTTAAGCCTAAGTCTGAATCTCATCGTAGGTTACACTGGTCTTCCTGGATTGGGGCATGCGGCATTTTCTTGCATAGGGGCGTATACATCAAGCCTACTTGCATTAAATATGGGGTTATCTCCTTGGGTAGGATTGTTGATAGGAGCTTGCGTAGCAGCATTGTGTGGCATAATAATAGGGTATCCAGCCGTGCGGCTAAAAGGAGATTATCTTGCCTTGGCAACATTCGGACTAGGACTCATTGTCTATTCTATTGCTAAAAATTGGGTATCTCTTACAAGGGGACCAATGGGACTACCTGGCATACCCGGATTTTCAGCCTTTGGTTATCAACTATCAGAAATATGGTGTTATCTATTATTGGTTTTAGCATTTGTAGTACTTGCTATATTCGTTATCAATAGGATAGTGAATTCTCCTTTCGGAAGAATTCTGAGGTCTATTCGAGAAGATGAAATTGCATCAGAGGCGTTAGGGAAAAATACAGTCAAACATAAACTAATAGTCTTTGTTATCGGGGCTTTCTTTGCAGGCATTGCAGGAAGCCTTTATGCACATTATATAACATTTATTGACCCATCAAGTTTTACAGTAATGGAATCTATCACCATTCTTCTTATGGTTATCTTTGGAGGGATGGGAAGCATATCAGGGTCTATAGTGGGTGCTGTGATTTTAGTTGTTTTCCCAGAACTTTTGAGGTTTTTAGGTATGCCTTCTTCAATTGCAGCACCAACAAGACAGATGATTTATGGATTACTTCTGGTAGTTCTTATGATCAAAAGACCTCAGGGAATAATGGGGAAATATCGATTTAGATAGTTTTTAATTGTTAGTTGTTGAAAAAGGAAGAATATGAATAATAATCTAAAAACCAATAATCAAAAACCAATAACCATTCTTCATGCACAGAATTTAACTAAGAAATTTGATGGAATAAAGGCGGTAGATAATCTCTCTTTTGATATTCCTTTCAATTCCATAGTTGCATTAGTTGGACCAAATGGCTCAGGCAAAACAACCGTATTTAATTTGATTAGTGGGTTTTTAAAACCAAATGATGGAAGTATAACCTTCCACTTCCATAATTCAACAACTCATCAACTCGCCAAACTTAGCCCATACAAAATAGCCAGATTAGGTATCTCGCGCACATTTCAGAATATTAGACTCTTTCCACAGATTACAGTTATGGAGAATATGTTACTGGCAACTAAATATGAAAAAGGAGAAAGTCTTATATCTGCGCTTCTTCAATTAAAAGTTATGAAGGATGAAGAACGAAAAAATAGAGAAAAGGCTATAGAATATCTTGAACTTGTAGGACTTGGAGATAAGAAGGATGAACTTGCTCAGAATCTATCTCATGGGCAGAGGCGGTTACTTGAATTGGCACGGGCTTTAGCAATGGAAACTGAATTCTTCTTGTTAGATGAACCAACAGCAGGGGTCTTTCCTAATATGAGAGTTAAGATACTGGATGTACTCAAAAAATTAAAAGATAGTGGTAAAACAATTCTATTTATTGAACATGATATGAAGGTAGTAACAGGAATCTCTGATAATGTCATTGTATTAAATTATGGCCAAAAGATTGCTGAAGGTCCTCCAGA
>DNCM01000088.1 GCA_003498085.1 bacterium | reverse complement strand
GATACAGAGAAGCCAACGATTACAATGACTTCCACTCCAAATACTGGCAATACAGGTAATAATGTTACTATCTCTGGTAATCTAAGCGATAATGTTGGTGTTGTTTGGGCAAGGCTACATTATGAACCTATTTACGCTATTAAGAGTCACAGTTCTCCAGTAGACTTTTTGTTGGGTAATGTTACATTGACTATTGCAGATAATTTTGTTGGAACAATTACTTACTCGATTGAAGCAAAAGATGCTCGTGGTAATGCTACAAATACTAAGCTTTATATGATGGAGATCACCGATGATGACAACCCAATAATTACTTTGAGTGCAGATATTCCTGATTCAGTTACTGTAAACTTCCCATCAATCAGTCTGAATGGAAATTGCAGCGATAATGTTTCTGTAGATAAAGTAATTCTTACTTATACTACATATAATGTATCCCTTAGTCCATCATCCCCTGCTACCTGTACCCTTGTGAATGGCAACTATTGGTTTATTAATCTCACATTTGATAAAGATTGTGAAGGTTCAATAACTTATACTGTTACAGTATATGATAAGGCAAATAATATAGATTCAGTGACAGGTGTTGTTGGGGTGGATACCAAATTGCCAATGGGTACCCTTACTATAACTGGCTATGACAAAGGAGGGGTAGAAAATACAATAAAGACGGCAACAAGAGATGTTACACTAAAGATTGAATTTAAAGATGCTGGCTCTGCTATAATCAGTAATAATATTGATTTAAGTAAGCCAAATGAATTGGTTAATCTTACTACATCTCCATATATTGGTTCTTGGACACTAACATCTGGTGATGGAGAAAAGAGGGTTTATGTGAAACTCATAGATAGCTTTGGAAATTCAATTGTTGTTTGGGACAACATCGTTCTAGATACAGAAGGGCCAGATGCATATTCAATTAGCATAAACCAAGGTGCAGAGTTTACTAAAGAAAAGGAGGTTGTTTTAAACCTTCTTGCCAATCAAACTACAAGCAAGATGAAGATTTGGGGTGATATAAATACTATAGATTGGACTGATTATAAACCAATTTATACAGTGACATTACAGGGTGATGATGGAACAAAGACTGTATATGCCAAATTTAGGGATGATGTTGAGAATGAATCACAGGAAGTTTGTGACTCTATCATCCTTGATACATCTCCTCCAGCAGGAAATATACTTATAAATGGCGGAGTGCCGTACACAAATAATATTAGTGTTCTTCTTTCTTTAACAGGAACAGATACAACATCTGGTGTTGAAAAGATGATCCTTTCAAATACTCAAATAACAGGCGATCCAAATGGATGGAGTTGGCAGGCATTTGATACACCGAAACATTGGGTTCTTGCTCCTGGCGATGGTGAAAAGACTGTTTATATGAGGTTGAAAGATAGGGCAGGGAATGTATCAGAAGTAATAACAGACACCATTACTTTCGACACAATGGGTCCATTTGGAACAATAACTATTGACTTTGGTGGAGTAAAAGATGCAAAGTTTGCAACGTCGACCAGTGTTACTTTAACTATTACCTGCGAAGAAGCAGGGACAAGGACAATTACAGCCTTTATTTCTAATGATGATAGCTTTCCAGCTCCAGTTACAATGGTTACATTAGATACTATAACAACATCCAATATTAGTTGGGAGTTAAAGGGTGGTTTGGAAGAAGGTTACAGAACAGTTTTTGTCAAGTTTGTGGATCAGATTGGTAATGGCTATCTTGCAGCTGATTCTATAATCCTTGATACAAAAGCTCCAACCAATATACATATAACCATAAATGATGGTGATAAATACACTAAATCTAAAACTGTTACCGTGACTTTAAGTGCAGATAGTACCACAAAGAAGATGTATATAAGTGGAGATGTGGAAGGCGATGGAATCAATACTTGGATAGATTATAGTCCTAATCCTCAAGTAACATTAACATCCGGTGATTCAATGAAGACTGTCTCTGTTAAATTCAAAGATGAGGCAGGGAATGTTTCTGTTGAGATTTCTGATTTCATCTACCTTGACACAACGCCACCAAATGCTCAATTTACTGTAAGTACAGATGTAGCAGACCAAGATCAGTTGATTGTATTTGATGCAAGTAGCTCAATGGATACAATAACGACAACCTTAGGTCTCGACGAATTGATATATACATGGAGTTTTGGAGATGGACATTTTGCTTCTGGTAAGAAGGTAAGTCATAGTTATAAGGATGTTGGAGAGTATAAAGTAGAATTGACTGTGGCCGATGTTCTTGGTTGGAACGGTTCTATTACTAAAGTAGTAACTGTTACAGATAAAACTGCTCCAATTATTTCCGAAGTTACTGGTGATGTTGATACAACGACAGGCGATGATGTAACAATAAAGGTGAAGGTTATAGATAATGAATCTATAATTAGTGTTAAGCTTTATTATACTCCAATAGATGGAGAAGAGACGGAACTTTCTGGAATATTTAATCCAGCTTTTGGATCAACATACACAAGAGGAACATTTACTATTCCTGTAGCCAATGATAAGATAGGAAATATTGTTTACTACATTGTTGCCGAAGATAATAAGAACAATAAAACAAGAGAACCGCAAAATGGTACGTACAAAATTGCTGTAGGAGATGATGAAAAACCGACGATCTCTTATATTACAGAAGATAAGCTAGCTGGGAATAGCAAAGGTTCATTGACTATCGAAGCAACTGTTACTGACAATGTAAAAGTTAAGGAGGCAAGACTTTACTATACTGACTTTACAAGGAAAGGCATTTCTATCCAATCAAGTGGAAACCCAATGGATATTGTTGGTAATGAAGCAACAGGTGTTGTTCCTATTCCTTATGATAGGGTAGGTTCAATTATTTTTTGGGTTGAAGTTTGGGATACATCAGACAATAAAGAAAGGAGTAAAGATTACCACATTAATGTCTATGATGATGTTTCACCAATAGGTAGTGTCAAAATAAATAACGATGCAGGGACAACAAATTCGAGAGATGTTACCTTAGTAATTTCAGGAGAGGATAATATTGGAATAGAACAGGTCATGATTAAGGATAGCTTAGGAAATGAGCTTGGCTGGATGAATTGGCAGAATTTTGCAGGAGAAAGAAGTTGGAAATTAGGAGGAGATAAGGAGATTGCAGCAACAGAGACATATGTGACCGTAACTGTTAATTTCAAAGATGAAGAAGGAAATACCGGCATAGTTACAGATACAATATTCTTAGATACACAAGGACCAACAGAGATTTCTGTTCTTATAAATAAGGGTGCATTTAAGATGTCTGAGAATACATTGGCAAGGGAATATGAGAAATATACTGTTCCTCAAGATGCAGGGAGCATTACATTGAATTATGGTCCTGTTCTTTGGGTAAGGGGTGTTTGGGAGAAAGAGGCAGGAGAGAAGAACTTCTATTCAGGAGTGGATGTTATTGATGAGGAAGTTTACATTAAAAAAGCTGGAGCAGGTTATGTCGATGTGCAGAATAAAGGAATAACTCATGTTAGCGGTGTCTATAAGGGAGGAGATAAGAGCAAAAACTGGTATGATAATTGGTTCAATGCCCAAAAAGGCAGAATATATCTTATTGAAGGTATTACTGAAGGAACATATACCATAGACTATACATTCAACGGACTTTCTTCTGTAGTGCCTGTAGTAGAGACGATTACTCTTGATTCACAACAAACTGAATTCTACGTCAGATATGCACCTGTTGTTTTTGTGAAAGGTATCTATGGTAATCCCGCTGGGACAGGAACAAATTACTATACAGGAGGAAAATTTGACTTAAGGAATGGAAAAATTTCTCTTTCAAGCCCTGTTCCAATAACAGATACTTATTATGTCCATTATGAGCGCACAGGGACCAAAGACAAGTTGGGAAGTTGTTATGAAAGTAGAAGTAGAGTAGTTTATTTGGGAACAAATATTCGAAGCACTTCTACTGTTGTTGTCACCTATGTCTATGAGAACCCTAATCCTTACAAGGTTGTAGAGCTTGATTTGAGGGGAACGGGTGCTTCTTCTTATTATGTGAGTGTAGGAGATAATGACTTTACTTATCCTGATAAAGTTGGTACATTTACTGATCCTCTTAATGCCTATGCTACAACTACTGTTGAGATTGACACAGTTGTTGATGTAAATAAGATATATGTAAAATTTGTAGATAGCTCTTGGAATGAGAAGATAGTGCATAGCTCTATAGAGTTTGATAAAGAGCCTCCAAAGTGCAGGGTTGAAATATTAGATCCAGAGAATGATAACGATGGCTATACATCTTTTTCAACGGTAACATTGAAGATAGAGACAACAGATGAAGATGTTGAAGAAATGTGGATTGCAAACTTTATAGGAGAGGAACAGAATCCATTTAGTAAAGGAAGTATTATAGTTCCTTATGATGTTATATATAAAGGTTGGGAACTGTATCAGTCAGATGTAGACGGGTTAAAGAGTGTTGTTGTAAAGTTTATAGACGATGGAGGAAATGTTTCTGAGGTTACTGCAGAGCATCCTATTATGTATAGAAGGCTTCCAGAGTCAAGGATTACATATATTGGTACAAGTGGGGTAGTTGGGCATCTTGATATGGGAAGTAAGACTTTTGCTTGCATGTTGGAACTTCCAGTAGGTGCTATAAATAATCCAGCAACATTTACAGTAAATTCATTTACACCTCCTCCACTGTTGAATATAAATGTAGTTCCATTTACAGGTTGGGAGATTAAGCCTTCTATGCAGTTTGCAAAGCCTGCTACATTAACCATTGCCTATTCTGATTTGGATAATAATGGCTGTGTAGACCAGATGAAGATATTAGAAAAAGACCTTGCTATCTTCTATTACGATGAATCAAGGAAGGGATGGGTGAAGCTTGGAGGTGAAGTTGATAAAGAGAGAAATTGTGTGAGTGTTCAGATTACCCATCTATGCATGTTTGTTTTGGGAACGGGTGAAGGTATTCCACGAATTTTACCAAGTACACTCTTTGGCGACTTTAAAGTTAAATTCAATCCGTACAATCCAAAAGAGGATGGCGAAACAGAGTTTAGCTTTGAACTTGGAAGGCCCGCAGATGTTACAATAAAAGTCTACGATACAGCTGGAGACCTCGTTGCAACTGTAGCTAATGAGGAAAGGAGACAAGGAGGAAAAAGAGAATCTATTAAATGGTCCGGAAGAAAAACAGATGGTGGAAAATACTTAAAGCCAGGTCTCTATGTTTTCCAGATTAGGGTTAAAGCAGATGGTGAATCTATAATCAAGACAGGGCTAATTGCTATTGTGAGGTAAATCTGGATTGGCAAATCTGGAAGATAAGATAGGTTTGGTCAGAAATGAGCTTTTGGCAGAGATAAGGAGGCCAGATGTTACTGTGGCTGTTGAATTAAAAAGGATAGATAGTGAGTTAAGGCTATTAAGGGAACAAAGAAAAAGGACAGATGAGATTGAGGATTTAAAGAAAAGAATCTCTCTTTTGGAGACAAGGATTGTAGCATAAAATGGGAATAATCATTAAAAAACTTAAGGAGAAATGGAAATAAAAAGTTAAAGCTTGTGTAAAAGGAGGAAGAAAATGAAAAAAAGAATCCTGGTTCTTTTAGTGAGTATGGCAAGTATAAGCCTTGCCAACTTTAAATTTGAAGGTGTAGGGGCAAGATCTCTAGGTATGGGAGGTGCATTTACAGGAATAGCAGATGATGCATCCTGCCTTTATTATAACCCAGCGGGCATTCTTAAGATTTCCGATAGGGAAGAGATGTATATGTATTCCCAAAAGCTTAATGAGCTTACATATCAGTATGTTGGGCTTGTTTGGAAGAATACAGGTTTTTCATATATCAACCAATCAGGGAATCTTACAAAGGCAGAAAATCAATGGGGAGATAAAGCAGGGGAATCTGTTTATACTATGTCCTATGCTGGTAGGATAAATGGTGGTGTAAAATGTGGAACAAGCTTAAAGATTTTTCAATATTCGAATGAAAGAGCATCCGATGCTTCTTTTGGCTTTGATATCGGAATCCTTTACAGCCCAGAGATTAAAGAAGACATAAACTTTGGGCTTTGTATCCGAAACCTCTTTGCAGAAATTCAAGGTATAAATCTAGATAAAACTATTATAGGTGGGATTGCACTAAGATGGAATCCGAAAGAATTTTGGAAGGGTTTAAGAAGTAGTGGATTTAACGAAGGCTATTGCAAAGGGTTTAGGAGAAAAACCCTCTTGTTTAGCGATGAAAATATGCCAGTACTTATGAGTCTTGATTTATATAATAGAAAGGATGATAAGAATAAAAATAGGTTTGGATGGGCACTTGGTGGTGAATATAAGGCTTTTAACATTATCTTGTTTAGACTTGGTTTAAACAATGGAGATATTCGAGGAGGAATAGGTCTTGCCCATGATAAATGGCGTCTTGATTATGCCTATGGTGTTGAAAAAAAGGAGTGGATAGACCCTGTTGATAACCACTATATTTCATTATCAATGAATTTTTAGGATAATTTATAAAAATATGTATGAAAAAATAGAGTTAGAAAAAATAACAAAGGAATATTTCTTGAGTGAAATAAAAAGAAAAACTTTGAATATAAAAACTAAACAAACAGATAGTGGTGGGTATTATGCTTACGTAGAGGAATTTCCGAATGTTGTCGGATATGAAGGAGGAAATCCAAATAAAGAAAAGGCGATAGAGGATCTTTACGAAGGATTATGGGAATCATTTGAATTTCTTAGAGAAAATGAAAATAGATTAGGGGAGAAACCAAAGAGAGATTTAGAAAAATTTAAAGAACTTTTGGTATGAAAACAATAGAATTAACAATTAATAACTCTTTAAATAAGATAGGTTATTCATTTGCAGGAAAAAAGGCAAGAGGTAGATTTATAGGAGGAAATATTCCATATATTCTTTTCAATAATGAGGTAATTCATCATTTTCGCTATCCTTTTGCTGACAAAAGGATAAAAGAAATGGACAAAATTTTAGAAAATATGATTAAGAGATTAGTTTTATTAGAAGAAAATATCTTACTTTTTGAAATGTTTATGAAATGTATACTTTCAAAATATCAATATTTTGGTTGGTTGAGAAAAATAGAATATTTGAATAAAATAAGATTGACTAAAAAGGAAGTGGATAATATAATGAATACCTTAGGGGCAGGAAAGATTAGGTGGCGTAATGAAATGGATTTTCGGTATAGGGCATCCCAAACTACTTATGGATTTATCCTTATCTTTAAAAATTATTTTTCAGTTCCAGATAATTGGTTTTTAGAAGACGATCTTCAATCTAATCTTTTAAAGTGTTTAAAGCTTAATATTGATAACAAAGAAGACGAAATGTGTTTGATAGGATTGATTTCTGGAGAAGTTAATGAAATGGAATATCTCGGCTATCTTAGGGCAAAGAAAATATTGAGAGAAGATAAAAATAGAATCACGAGAAACAAAAGGAGTGATGGGGAAAATAAAAATATAGAAATTTTATACTGGTATGTAGGAAATATACCTTATAGAGGCGGTGGTAAAATAATTAATAAAACAGAGGTAGGGTATGGAATAGAAGTGTCTTTTTTAAGTTCGATGCAAATTTCTAATGGGTATTTTTCTTTACTTAAAATGGAACGAGATAATGAAATAATTTATGGTGAATTGAAATGGTGGGATGAAAACAAAGATAAAATAGGAATATATTGTCCAAGATATATTAGGTCTCAAGTTGGTACTTTTAAATGAAGATAGGATTGGTTGTTGATTTTAAATATCACTATATTAAACGGAGGTAGAGAATAAAATGAAGAGAGCTATTTTTTTGATGGTAATATTAGGGTTGATACCTTCTTTGTCCTTTGCCAAGATTACACAAAAAGAGCTTAAAGAAGAAGAGTATGAGATTATTATCGTCAAAAAGGGTGATACCCTTTGGGATTTGGCAGGAAAATATATTGGTAGATGCCAACAATGGTTAGAATTTGAAAGATATAACCAATTTACAAATCCTCATTTGATATATCCTGGTGAGAAATTGGCAATCGGAATAAAGGATGGAAAGCTTGTTATAAGAAGGGTAGAAGAGCTTGAAGCAGAACTAAAAGCAAAAATTAAGAAAAAAGATGAAGAAATTGCAAAGTTAAGTGAGGAGATAGAAAAACTAAAATTAGCTCCAAAGGAGAAAGAGATTATTAAGGAGATTATTTATGATAAAGAAAGAGAGGAAGTCATCGAGGCTATTCTTTTGGAAAGAGAGGAGTTTGAAAAAGGGCTTTATGACCTAAAAAATGAGACAGGATCTATAAGAAAAGAGATAGATGCACTTGCAGTGAGGCTTTCGCAAACAGAAGAAAGGCTTGATTTAACAGAGGGTATATTGATTCGCGAAAGGAAGCTTATCCAAAGAAAAGAAAAGGAATTACAAGAAGTAAGAGAAGAGAAGGAGCAGATAGCAAAAGAAGAAAAAATACAAAGGAGATACAAGGAAATTCTTGCTATTTCCGTATTTGTTGGAATCGTAATAGCGAACTCGTTGAGATAGCATGGATTGTCTAAGGATAGAACTTGTAAGTCCTTACCTTTTTATAATAATAAAAAACTGAGAGTAAATTTGTGAAATCATTTAAAGATTCTAACAAAAAGAGGCGAAAATAATGGAAGAACAAAAGAAAAAAGCGTTAGAGATAGCCCTATCCCAAATTGAGAAGCAGTTTGGAAAGGGAGCGGTTATGAGGCTTGGGGATAGCAAGATAATGGAGGTTGAAAGCGTTTCAACAGGTGCATTAACATTGGATGTTGCAATTGGCGTGGGTGGTGTTCCAAGGGGAAGGGTTGTTGAGGTTTTTGGCATGGAGTCATCTGGAAAGACGACATTATGCTTAAGCATAGTTTCTCAGGCACAAAAAGAAGGAGGTGTCTGTGCATACATTGATGCAGAGCATGCTCTAGACCCAAGCTATGCAAAAAAGGTTGGTGTTGATATAAACAACCTTCTCATTTCTCAGCCAGATACAGGAGAGCAGGCATTAGAGATAGCAGAAAACTTAGTAAGGTCAGGTGCAATTGATGTCATTGTAGTAGATTCTGTTGCTGCTTTGGTTTCTAGACAAGAAATAGAAGGAGAGATGGGAGAAAGCCATATCGCTCTACAGGCAAGGCTCATGTCCCAAGCATTAAGAAAACTTACGTCTGTTATATCAAAATCAAAGACTGTTGTTTTGTTTATAAACCAACTGAGGCAGAAGATAGGCGTTATGTTCGGACCAACAGAGACAACGCCAGGTGGAATGGCATTGAAATTCTACTCATCGGTCAGGCTTGACATGAGAAGGATTCAAAATATAACAAAGGGTGATGAGATTATAGGCTCAAGGGTGAGGGTAAAGGTTGTAAAGAACAAAATTGCCCCACCATTCAAAGAGGCAGAATTTGAAATCCTTTATGACACAGGTATATCTTACGAAGGAACACTCATTGATATTGCCATAAACAGAGGGATAATTACTCAAAAGGGTGCATATTACTCATACAAAGAAAAAACCATAGGTCAGGGAAGAGAGAATGCGAGAGAATTCCTAAAGAAGAACAAAGATGTTGTAAGTGAAATTGAAAACGAAATAAAAGGAAAAGTTTAAATTTTAAACTGACAATTAAATATATACTCTTGGAATTTTTGGATTTATTCCTGTTATTATCTCATAGTTTATTGTTTCACAAAACTTTGCTATTTCGTCAACAGATATTGTTTCGTTATCTTGTGTCCCAAAAATAACGACTTCATCGCCAATAGAAATATCAAGGATATCGCTTAGATCAATCATTGTCATATCCATACATAGTGTCCCAACTATCTTTACTCTTTTTCCCCCTACCAAAACATAACCCTTGTTTGACAAATTTCTCCTTAAGCCATGGGTATATCCAACTGGAATAACACCGATTATTGAATCCTTTTTTGTAACATATGTCTTACCATAGGAAATTCCTGAACCTTTCGGAAAGCGTCTTACAGAAACAAGCCTAGTCTTAAAACTCATTGCAGGCTTAACTGGAACTTTTTCCATATCATCCGACGGCATAAGGCCATAAAGTAATATTCCTGGACGTACCATACTAAGATTCATTTCTGGAAGAGAAAGGATTGCAGCTGAGTTTGCAATGTGCTTGATTGGAATTTCAATACCAATGCATTTAAGTTGTTCAATGAGATATGAAAATTTTCTGAATTGCTCAAGTGCATATGACTTATCTTTTAAGTAAGAAGTTGCAAGATGGGAAAATATTCCTTCAACATCAATATTTGAATAGGAAACTGCTTCTTTGATAAACTCTATTGCGTTGTCAAAAGAGATTCCAATTCTTCCCATTCCTGTATCTACTTTTATGTGGCATTTTACCTTTGATGGGATTTTTGAAAGGGCTATAAGGAATTCCTTTGTGAATACATTTGGGATGAGGTTATATTGAACGATATCAAAAACCTCTTCTTCCATGCTTGGTCCAAGAATAAGGATAGGTTTATCTACCCCTCCATTTCTCAAAATAACTCCCTCATCCAATGAAAATACACCAAACATATCGGCGTTTAATGCCTTAGCAATAGGCACTGCTCCATGACCATAAGCATCAGCCTTTATAACTGCGCAGACCTTTGAAGGGGAAACTATTTTTTTAATAAAAGAAAAATTGTTGGAAATTGCTTTAAGGTCTATCTCAACCCAACAGTTACTCATTAACCAATTCTACTACTCTTATTCCAATGTGGTCGCCGACAATAACAATCTGACCTTTTGCAATAAGCTTACCATTTGCAAGAATATCAAAGTTTTCTCCAGCAAGTCTTGAAAGTTCTATAATAGAACCTTCTTTCAGTGCCAGGATATTCTTGACATATTTCTTCGCTCTTCCAATTTCAACAGTAATATCAATAGGGACATCATCAAGAAAGGCTATTTCTTTTAGAGAAGGGGTAACTTCTTCTTCTTTTAAAGTTATAAACTCGACAGGATGTATCCTTGGTATTTCTTCTTTTTCCATAACATCTATCATAATTTCTTATTATAAAAAAGTCAATAGCTTTCGTCAAATTCTTAATGCCTTGCGAATATTTAACCCACCACTGTAACTTGTAAAGAATTTATCAAAGGATTATGATTTACCTCAACATCTACCTCGTACACATCTCTAAGGTTTTGCTTTGTAAAGACATCCTCTACACCTCCTTCCGCATAGATTTTTCTATCGTAGAGGAGAATAAGTTTGTCACAGAATCTTGCAGCCAAATTTAGGTCATGGATAACCATAACAGTAGTAATCTTTTCTTCTTTGACCAATGACTTTATCAAGCTAAGGATTCTCACCTGATGTTTTATATCGAGGTTCGCAGTTGGTTCATCTAGGATTAGTATCTTAGGTTCCTGAGCAAGTGCTCTTGTAATGATTACTTCTTGCCTTTCTCCACCACTTAATTCGTTTATAAATCTATTGCGGAAATGGGTAGTGTTGGTTTTTTGCATTGTATCTTCGACTGCTTCGATATCTTCTTTTGTTGTCATCCACCTTATTTTTTGGCGAGGATATCTTCCCATTAAAATAATCTCCTCAACCGTAAAGAAGGGTGGGATGGGTGAAATTTGTGGAACCACTGCCATTATTTTGGCAATCTCCTTTCTTGAAAGCTTTTTTATATCTTTTCCATCAAATATAACTTTGCCAGATAAAGGATGCTTTACCCAGGTTATTACTCTAAGCAAGGTAGTTTTTCCACAACCATTTGGTCCAATGATGCCTAAGAATTCGCCTTCTTCAACAGAAAAACTAATCCCATCAAGAACTATATTTTCATGATATCCAACTTTTATATCTTCTACCTTAAGCATTTTACCATCAGCTAATTGTTTTTCTCCTTCTTTTCAAAATGAAAGTAGTGAGGCGCCAATGCTACACTTGATGACATACCGAGATATAAGGTTCTGCCGTTATTAAAGAAATATATATATCATTTTGTTGTCATACTGAGGGTCGTATGTTTTATTCCCTTTGTTGCCTTAAGCTTGTTGGCAAGCTTTTTAATATCTAATACCACTCCTTTTACAGCGATTATTTCAAGGCAATTGTCGTCATCCAAATGAATATGCAGGCTTCCAATAATATTATGATAGAAGTCATGCTGGATATCTGTTATACGATTAACCAGTTCCCTTTGGTGATGGTTATAGACGATGGTAATTACCCCTGCTATTTCTTTATCACCTTCTATTTCTTTTTTTATTAGCTCTTCCCTTATTAAATCCCTTATTGCCTCGGAGCGATTTGTATACCCTTTTTCTTTTATATGACTGTCAAACTTAGCCTGTAATTCCTTCTCAATCGATACCCCGAATCTTTTTAGCTCTTTCATTTTGCTATCAGAACAAAATCTTTTTTGTCTCTATATTTTAGCGAAGCTTCTATTTCATGAGCAACTAAAAAATTAGATTGATTTGACTTATTTTTTATTGTAGAATTAAGAGCAATGGAGATTGAAGGGTTAAAATGCCCATATTGTGGAGGAAATCTTAAGGTAAAAGAGATAGAATGGGCAGATGGTATAGTTGAATGTTCCTGTTCTTTATGGCCATTCCTTTCAAATATCCTTATATTAAAAAAAGATGGTTCAATAAGAAAGGTGGTATCTACCATAGAAAAGGGAAAACCAAGTAAAGCCGCATTCTTTCTCCTTATGAAAGAAAGTATAAGCCCATTTTTTGCATGGTGCGCTTTGCACAAGGTAAGCTTTTTTGCAACAATGGGTTTTTGGGGGTATAGGTTTTGGACAGAGTATACAAGATTTAGGTTTTCTTCCTCTTCGTTCCTTTCATTTGCACCGTTAGTTTCAATAATTAAAGGACTTGAGGGAGATATACTGGATTTTGGATGTGGGACAGGCCATATTGCATTCTTTCTTTCAAAATGGATTAATGTAAAAAGAATGACATTGTGCGATAAAAACTTTGCAAATCTATATATAGCTAAAAAATTCTTTGCAAAGGATGCAAATTTTCTTTGTATTGATGGTAATTTTCCCCTTCCTTTTCCCGATAAAATATTTTCTACTATCGTCCTTTCTGATTCATTCCACTTTGTTGAGGCAAAAAAGACACTGGCAGATGAACTTACAAGAATTTTAGACCAATCTGGAACAATATTCATCTCACACCTTCATAACAGAGATAAAGAGAATCCAATCTCTGGAATACCGCTTATTTCATCTGAATATATCAGATTGTTTCCTGATATGGAGCATAAGACGATATCTGATGGGACAATGAAAGAAGGACTTTTTTCTGGAAAGATTTCACTTTTAGAAAGCGAGGATGTAAGTAATGTAAATTCCTTTTTACTTATTTTGGCAAGAAATCCGTCAATATTTAAAGAGTATTCAACCGAAGACCTACTTCTTGAGAATCTAAAAAATCCCATTATAAACCCAATTTATAAAACAAAGGAGAAGACAACGGGTTTTATTGTAAAGAGGAGAAAATTAAGCAAATTATACAGGAAGGAATATTCTGATGTTGAAGATTATATAAAAAAAGATGCATTCATTTATAAAAGAGATATCAATGCAAGGAAAAAGGAGCTTTTTTACAAATTCTTTCTTGTTGATGCACCAGATGGATATAAATGATAAAGATTTTGAGGATAATCACAAGACTTAATATTGGTGGTCCTGCTATTCATGTTATCTCTTTAAATGATGGTCTAGATAAGAAAAAATTTAAATCTTATCTTGTTACTGGGAAAGAGGGGGAGGGTGAGGGAAGTATGCTTGGTTTGGCAAAAGAAAGAGGTTTTGATGTCATTGTTATTCCAGAACTTGAAAGGGAGATCTCACCAATTAAAGATTTAATTGCACTTTTTAAGTTAATTAAGCTGATAAGAAAAATAAAGCCATATATAGTCCATACACACACAGCAAAGGCAGGGTTTTTGGGAAGGCTTGCAGCACGGCTTTGTGGCGTTAAAATAATCATCCATACATTCCATGGACATGTTCTTCATTCATACTTTGGAAAAATAAAAACAGATTTTTTTATTTTTTTAGAAAGGATGCTTAGTTTGTTATCAACAAGGATTATCACGATTTCTCCCCATCAGATGGAGGAAATTTTATCATTTAAAATAGGAAATAAACAAAGGGTAGTTGTCATTCCACTTGGCCTTCCTTTAGAGAGATTCTATGATCTTTCTAGTAAAAAAGGCTTTCTAAGAAATGAGCTTGGTATTTCAGATTGTCCACTCGTTGGAATTATAGCAAGGCTTGTTCCAATAAAGGATATAGGTACATTCCTTCTTTCTGCAAAATTAGTTCTTGTGGATATACCTAATGCAAAGTTTGCTATCGTAGGAGATGGTCCACTTTTGGACGAGATGGAAAGATATGCAAAAAGCCTTGGAATAGAGAAAAGCACCTTTTTTTTGGGATTTAGAGATGATCTAGACAAAATATATGCAGACCTCGACTGTCTTGTCTTATGCTCGTTGAACGAAGGACTTCCTGTCTGTATTATTGAGGCACAGGCATCCGGTATACCTGTTATTGCAACATCTGTTGGCGGCGTTGTTGATCTAATTACTGACAGAAAAACGGGTTTGCTTGTTCCAAAGAAAGATCCATCAGCCCTTGCGGAGGCTATAAAACAGGTTTTACAAAATAGGGAACTAGCTAGAAAAATGGCAGATTTAGCAAGAAAGGAGGTGAATAAATACGAAGAAAAAAGACTTATAAAGGATATTGAGGCCTTGTATGAAGAATTAATTGCAAAACTTAAATATTGATGGTTTAATTTGAATAGGAAGAAAGAAAAGATATATATTTAGAAAGCATGGTTTGAAAAGAAAAATAAAGTGCCCGATTTTTCCCTTCTTCTTTTAGTATTTCTCGTTTTTTTTCATCTAATAGCAATGATTTTATAGCCTCTTTTAGGGAGTCTTGGTCTTTTCTTACCAAACATCCAAATCTATCTTCTAGAATCTCTTTTACACCTATACAATCTACGGAAACTACAGGTGTTTGACATATCATCGCTTCAACAATAACATTCGGAAAGCCTTCATAATGCGATGTTAAAATAAACAAGTCACACTTTGCTACATATTTCCATGGATTACTCTGAAAACCTAAAAAACATATATTCTCTTCTTGTCTTAATTCTTTAATGAGCTTCTCTAGCCTTTTAAACTCTTTTGAATTCTCATTCTTCTTGCCTATTATAAGGAGTTTACACTTTATTCCTTCTTCTATTAATTTAGCAAAGGATGATATGAGTAAAGAATAATTTTTTTGCCATGCTACCCTACCCGAGGCACATAGAAGATAATAATCCCTTTCTTCCTTAATCCAGGGATGGTCTACATCTTCTTTTGAAGCCTCTTCGATTTCTTCTATCGGATAACCATTTTGTATTACCTCTATCCTTTTTATATTTGGGACATTTCCTTCTAATAATTCTTTTAGACCAAAAGAACATACCAATACCCCATCTACCCTTGGATAACAATAGAAAACGACGAATTTATAGAATAATAAGTGCCTAAATAAATTTATATGTTCCTTAGCAAAATAAGTGGATGCAGGACTTGCACGCTCTGCAGCCCAAAGTGGTGTTTTTACACCTGCTATTCTTTTTGCAAAGAAAGCCAAAAGTATGTTTCTTTCTAAGAAAGGTAAAATCAAATTCGGCTTTTCTCTTTTAATTATAAAGGCTAACTTAAATATGCCCAAAATCAAAATAATTGGAGCAAGTAATCCAAACATTCTAGGTAAGTTTGGTTTTAGGGTAAAGAATGTAATATCTTTTGGTAAATATTCTAAAAGGGGACCTTCTTCTTTCCAAACTGCAACCATAGGAGAGAATTTGTCTCTTGGCAATCTTTGAATTAGCTGGACTAATTTCCGTTCCGCGCCTCCTCCTTCAAAAGAACCTATTATGAATAGTATTTTCTTCATTTATTTTGATTTGAAAGAGTAAATACAAATTCGTTACATCCAATTTTACCACCACAAGTTTTTAGCTTTTCCAAAATATATCCCTTGTTACGGTAGAAATTGAATATTTCTTCGGGTTTGGCTACTTCAAAAGGAAAGCCACCGATCCAATCAATCACGTCATAATAGAAAGACATGCCTCGGGTGCTTTTTCTACTATAGTTTCGCCATGTGTAAAATGGTTTACCGCGAAGAATATCTTTTATCATAGTTAGTCCCCAAAATCCCACAAATGCTGGCCAAAGAATTAAAAATTTAAATCCTGTTGGTAGTTTGTTATAAGCAATCTTTACAGCCCTCCAAACTTGGCTAATTTTACCTTGGTCATTATAAATAGAAATGTATAATTTGCCTCCATTTTTCACAAGAAGGCTAACATTTTCTAATGCCCTCCACATGGCACCTGTATGGTGCAAGACACCCCAAGAATAGACAACATCGAATGTTCCAAGGGATTTCAAATAATCTTCATCTAAAACAGAACCTTCTTCGATCATCCAACGGGAAATATTGGAAAAAAAGAGATTTTTAAGCTTCAAACAGCAACTAACAGATTGGGGATCATAGTCAAAAGAATAAACATATTCTGCTTCTAATCGGACAGCAGCAAGAGAAAATAACCCACTTCCACAACCAACATCAATAAAGCTTTTTCCCTTTAAATCATCACACATAAGCATATTACAAAGAGATTTTTCTGCTATCTTTATTCTTTCTTCATTTAGACAGGAAATGAATCTTTCCCAATTTTTACCAAATTCAAACCTCGCTCCTTCTTTAATTTCTTTTTGTATCAAATTATCTACCCCCTCTTATCTTATCTAATAAAACAAAATTCGTTTGCTCTGAACATTCATAAAACCTCAAGGCTCATA
>DNCM01000166.1 GCA_003498085.1 bacterium | reverse complement strand
TGGTTCTAATTCTCTTATTTTTTCTTCCAAATCCTTGTTTTTCTCCTTAACTTCCTTAAGTTTTTTACAATCTAGACAAGAATTCTCCTCCCTTCTTTCTTGACCACTATATTTCTTCTCTTCCATCTTATCTTATTTATCGGCATTTTTTGAAAAAGCTTTATATGAAAAATTATAATTGTAGATTTACACTTTTAGGTTATGATAAGATTGAATAGTTACAAAATATCAATCTTGACCTTATATTCTGCAAGAGATTTGAAAGAAAAGTTAACAATGACAACACAATCAAATTTGAAGGGAATATCATCCAATTACCTTCTTTTTAATTATTATTCATATAAAAAATAAAAGCAAAGGAAAGTACAGAGGTATTCATAAAGTCTATTATTAGCTTTGGATATAAACCAAGAATAACAATTACTGCCATCAGGGGAACAAGGGCTATCCATTCTCTAGCGTCTAAATCTTTTAAATCTTCATATTTTTCGTTGATTGGACCAAAGAAGACATGTCTATACATCCAGAGCATGTAAACTGCAGAAAGGGGGACGCCGAGGATACCAGCCGATGTAATCCAGGGAAAAACGGGAAATGCGCCAGCGAAGCATAGGAATTCGGAGATAAATCCAGAAAGACCTGGCAAGCCAATGGATGCTAAAACAGAAAGCCCCATTATTGCACAATATACTGGGACAATCTTGCCAATTCCACCAAAACCAAGAATCTCCCTATGATGGGTTCGATCATAAATAACACCGACAAGGATAAACAGGCTTCCTGTTATACAACCATGGTTAAACATCTGAAGGATTGCGCCATTAAAACCAGTCGTTGTTAAAGCAGACATACCAAGTAAAACATAGCCCATATGTGATATAGATGAATATGCAATCATCCTCTTTAAATCCTTCTGTGCCATTGCGGTTAATGCACCATAGATGATATTTATAAGTCCAAGTATTGCAAGGAAAAGTGAGAAAGAAATCGTCGTTCCTGGAAGTATCCCGAAGTTTACACGAAGAAGGCCATAAGTACCAAGCTTAAGGAGGATTCCTGCCAGGATGACAGAGCCAGCTGTTGGTGCCTCTGTATGTGCATCTGGAAGCCATGTATGTAAGGGGAAAATAGGGACTTTTACTGCAAAGCCTATAAATAACAAAATCCAGATAAACCATGCTTCTCTAAATATCTCCTGATGTCCAAAAAGTTCTGTTATATCAAATGTATTTGTTATAGTGAACATCCAGATGATGCCGATTAACATAAGGACAGAGCCGGTTGCAGTGAATAGGACGAATTTGATTGCCGCATAAAATTTATTATAGGTCCCCCATATCCCAATGATAAGATACATGGGAATTAAACTGAGCTCCCAGAATAAAAAGAATAAAAACAGATTAAGGCTTGCAAATACACCGAGCATTCCAGTCTCAAGAACAAGGAAACAGATGAAATACTCCCTAACCCTTGTGTTTATGTTGAATGAGATGATAATTGCAATAAGGGAGAGGAATCCTGCAAGGAAAAATAAGGGGAGGCTTATTCCATCAAGCCCAATGTGATAAAATATCTTAAATATTGGAATGAAGGGATATTTTACAACAAACTGAAACGATGGATTTTGGGAATCGAATAAGCTCAAAAGATAAATACTTCCAATAAATGGAGGGATTGAGAAAATAAGGCTTGTTATTTTAATTGCTTTTTCATTTCTAATAAACAAAAGGGGGATGATACCGATTATTGGAGAAAAAATAGAGAAAGAAAGAATATCCATAATTTGAATTCAAATTATACTTCGAAACCTATATTTTGTCAACAAACTTGTTTATTGTATAGTTACAATATCAAAACTGTCTAGTTGGATTTTTTATGGGAGATTGGTTACTAAAGGTTTGCCACATATGGATTTATAAGTAAATCCTTCCTTTTTTTATGAAAAATTTATATAATTATTTATATAAGGTCGTATATGAAATACATAATGGTTGTTGGTGATGGGATGGCCGATTATCCAATAGATGAATTGGATGGAAAGACTCCTCTTGAAGTTTCTAATAAGCCGAATATGGATAGGCTTGCAGGAGAAGGGATCGTAGGGCTTGTCAAAACTATTCCAGATGGGATGCCTGCTGGTTCTGATGTTGCGAACCTGACCCTACTTGGCTATGACCCAAAGAGATATTACAAAGGAAGGGCGTCATTAGAAGCAGCAAGTATGGGTATAACACTAAAAGATGATGAGATTGGTATGAGGTGCAACCTTGTTACTGTGAGGAATGGAAGGATGGTTGATTTTAGTAGTGGACATATAAAAACAGAAGAAGCTGCTAAAATTATAAAACTTATAGATGAGAAGCTTGGTAGCAACAAGATAAAGTTTTATCCTGGCGTAAGTTACCGCCATCTTCTCATTATTCACTCATCTTTTTTACCTCATCCTTTCTCCCTCATTGCTACCCCTCCTCACAATATTACTGGCGAGAAATATGCAGACTATCTTCCAAAAGGAGAAGGTTCCCAAATCCTTATTGAGCTTATGGAAAAATCCTTTGAAATTCTTAAGGGAAGAGAAAATGGAAATATGGTATGGTTTTGGGGAGAAGGAACATCTACTACACTTCCAAAGCTTACAGATAGATTTAAGATAAAAGGTTCTGCCATTTCTGCAGTTGACCTAGTAAAGGGACTTGCTATTCTAGCAGGACTTAAGTCCTTAGATGTTCCTGGAATAACAGGTTATTATGACACAGACTATAACGCAAAGGCAAGGTATGGCATCTCTTCGCTTAAAGATAATGACCTTGTATTTATCCATATTGAAGCACCAGATGAAGCAGGACACAATAAGGATGTGAAAAATAAAATAAAGGCAATTGAGGAAATAGACAAAAAAATAATTGGGTATATTTTAGAAAACCAAAAAAAAGAATTTCGCATTCTCCTTGTTTCAGACCACTTTACCCCGATTTCTCTTGGGATGCATACAAATGATCCCCCTCCATTTGTTATATGGGGAAAAGGGATTGAAAAAGGAGACATAAGTTGTTATAATGAAAATTGTGCAAGAGATGGTGTATTTTTTGAAGATGGAACAAAACTTATTGAGGAGTTCATAAAATGCTAATAGTACAGAAGTATGGTGGCTCTTCCTTGGCAAGTATAGAAATGATCAAAAATGTTGCAAATAGGGTTATTAAAACAAGAAAACAAGGGAATAAAGTGGTTGTAGTTGTTTCTGCAATGGGCGATACAACGGATGAGCTTATAGAAAAGGCTTATAAAATAACAAGTTCTCCAAATAAAAGGGAGTTAGATATGCTTATATCAACAGGGGAACAGATATCTTCTGCCCTTCTTTCTATGGCCATTCATCATGAGGGATATAAGGCAATTTCCCTCACAGGAAGCCAGGTTGGAATCATCACAGATACTATGCATACAAAAGCAAGGATAAAAGGAATAGATACAAAAAGGATAGAAAAAGAACTTTCTTTGGACAATATCGTGATTGTCTGCGGTTTCCAAGGGATAACAGTGGATGAGGATATTACAACCCTTGGCAGGGGTGGTTCTGATACAACCGCCATTGCCTTAGCATCCGTTCTGGATGCAGAAACTTGTGAGATTTATACTGATGTTGATGGAGTTTATACAGGAGATCCAAGGATCGTGAAAAAGGCAAAAAAACTTGATGTAATATCCTATGATGAAATGCTTGAAATGGCATCATTAGGTTCCGTTGTTCTTAACTTAAGGGCAGTTGAGTTTGCAAAAAAATACGGGGTTGTTATACATTTAAGATCAAGTTTTAATGACAAAGAGGGGACAATTATATGTGAGGAGGTGAATATAATGGAAGCACCTGTTGTTTCAGAGATAGCATCGGATGAAAATTGTACAAAGATTACAATTGTTGGTGTGAAGGATAAACCAGGGATTGCAGGAACTATATTTTCACACCTTGCGGATAAGGGAATAAATGTAGACATGATTGTCCAAGGTGCATCTCTTGATGAAAAGACAAATAATATCTCATTTACTGTAACCAGAGACGACATGAATGAAAGTGTAAATGTGCTAAAAGGTTTATTACCAAAACTTTCTGCAACAGAAGTAATTCATGATGATAATGTTGCTAAGGTGTCAATGGTCGGTGTTGGGATGAGGAGCCATCCTGGTGTTGCTGCAAAGATGTTCTCACTGCTTGGAGAAAGGAATATAAATATTCATATGATAAGTACATCGGAAATAAAGATATCCTGTATTGTTGAAAAAGGAAAGGCAGTGGAAGCTGTTAGGATTTTACATTCTGGATTTGGACTTGAATGACATGGGATTACTTGGCTCTTTAATAATTCATATATCATTTTTCTTTCTTTCTACATTTATCGTAATCTATAATCAGGAGGGTATAAGTGAGGTACCAATAGAGATCGATCTTATTACAACTTACCCTGAAAAGCCAATCATTTATCCATCTGTCAAAAAAGCAAAAAGACTACCATTTGTTCAGATAGATAAGACAGAAAGGCTGGTTAAGGGGTTTAAAACTAAAACCAAACTGCAAGGAGAAGGGTTGCTGGGAGAAAAAAAGGATAAAGAGGAGCCTCAAAGAACAACAATAAAACCAACTATGAGCATAGAGGAGACTTATGGAGATATATTGGTTGGGAAAGAAGAGGGAAAAGAAGGAAAAATTAGTATTTCTGGGGAGGATGAAGGTGGTTTCGGCCAAGGTGGTTCTGGTATAGAGATCACAGGGCAAGTTGCAAGAAGACAGATTCTTTACCAGGAAGGCTTTAGGCTTCCAGAATGGGTCGAGAGAAGGGGTGTGTCATTAGAGGGAAAGTTCAAGCTTTGGGTCCTCCCTGATGGAAGTGTTGATAGGGTATTACTCGAAAAAAGTTTCGGATATAGGGAGCTTGATAGCTTAGCAATATCATCTATTTCAAGATGGAGGTTTGTAAGGATTCAAGGAACATACGAAGAATGGGGGTTTGCGGTGGTTAAGATAAAACTAAGATAGTAAAATGCCCGAAAAAATTGGAAATCTATTAGTTAGAGCAGGGATCATCTCCCAAGAGCAGTTAAATAGGGCATTAAGGGAACAGGCAAAGACCCCGGGTGAACGACTTGGTCACACATTGGTTAAGCTTGGCTATATTGGAAGGAAGCAGATGGTTGATTTTTTGGAGATGCAAAAGAAAAAGAGAAAGTCTTGGATAGAAAAGTTGTTTGGTAAATAGGATGAGGGAAAAATTAAGGCTTGGCGATATCCTCCTTAAAGAAAAGATAATCGATGAGGAAAAATTAAATAAGGCTTTGTCTATCCAAAAAATAACAAATAAGAGGCTTGGAAAGATAATAGTTGAACTTGAGCTTGCCACAGAGGATAGAATTTGTGATGCTTTGGCAAACCAACTAAACATTCCAAAGGTAAGCCTTAAGGACAGAGAATTTACCTTATTTGAGAAGAAACTTACCCTAATTATCAAGAAAAAAAGGGTTCTTCCATTAAGTAAAAATAACAATACACTCGTTCTTGCAATGATAGATCCACTTGATGTCATTACGATAGACGATATAAGAAGGATGACGGGATGCCTTGTAAAACCTGTGATTGCAACAGAGAGCGAGATGGATGAGGCAATAAAGAGATATGAAGAAAGGGAAATAGCGACCGAGGTTTTGCAAAAGCAGGGCGAGAGGCTTTCGCAATTTGTCTCTGATATAACAAAGAAAGAACTTAAGCCATTCTCAATAGATGCAAAGATATTTCTTGAGGCGACAAAAGCCATGACCTCTCCAATTGGAAGGGATATTGAGCTTGAGGATATACTGGGCGATGTCCTTGTTAGAAAAGGTGTAATTACACAATCACAGCTTGATATTGCAAAGGAACAAAGGAGGGAAAGAAAACTTGGCGATGTCCTTGTTGAGCTTAGATTTGTACAAAAAGGAAAAATCTTGTCAGAACTTACAAATATTTTGTTTAAGATATGATGATACTTCAATTTTTATTCTTTGTATTTTGTAATTTAGCTTATGCAAGCTTTAATCCATTTTCATTAACAAACAAGCCAATTTTAGCAGAAGTAGAGCAAGAACCTGATGTTAGGGTTGAAAGATCGAGTTTTCTTGAAGAACTAGAACTAGAAGTAGAAAGTGATAAGCATTTAGCTATCAGTAGCCAGAGAGAAGAAGTCAATGCTCAATTACAAAGACTTAATACAGAAAGAGAGAGGCTTCTTTCTGTTGGAATGGAAGAAGAGGTAGACATTAAACAGGAAATGGTAGACAGTGAACAAGAGGAAATTATAGATATTTACGATGAAAAAACTCAAAGTTGGGATGAAAATAAGGAGCAAGAAGAACTGGATCCCAGTGAACTTTTAAGGATCGTTAGCTTAAGGGTAAAAAACTCAGAAGAAAGGAGGAGTAGACTTGCCCTTCCTCCAGATGATTATGAAAGACTCAAGACAACACCTGGAGAGGCTTTAAAATGGCGATTACCTGAGGAGTCACAGTTAAACATATTTGGCCATAAAATGATAAGGATGGGTTATTCTGGAAAAAGCTATTTAAATACAACTGAGAAGCAAAAGACATCGGGCAATATTGATATAAAGCAGGAGCTTGAGGTAAAGATAAGGGGTATTGTGAAAAAAAAGGTTTCTGTAAATATTGATTATACGGATAAACCTTATGCAGGACCTTCCCAAAAGAAGTTTGAGGTAAAGTACACGGGAGAAAAAGAGGAGGCAGTGCAGGAAGCAAACTTTGGCGATGTTTCCTTAGAATTACCTCAGACAAGGTATGCAGGCTATAAAAAATCAGGATTTGGTATATCGACGAGTGGGAAGCTTCTGAAGGATAGGGCAAGGTTTTTGGTAATTGCAAGTAGGCAAAAAGGAGAATCAAAAATTAAAACTTTTAAAGGAACAACAACGATGACAAGTAAGGAAATAAGTGATATAAGCTATATCAAAAACAGGTTTTATCAAGTTCTTAGCCACTACCAAGTAGCACCGGCATATGGTGGAAGGATTGAAGTCTTAAAGAAAGAGGGTATTCTTCCCATAAAACCAGGTTCCTTAATAGTCCATGTTGATGACAGGGATCCAAATAATAATACATCTGCAAGGCTCATAACAGCAGAAACCTATGATAAGATAGGTTCATACACAGGCTATTTTGACCAAAAATACCCCGGAGAGGACTATAACTTTGATTATAACACAGGGATTCTTTCATTCAAATACCCGATACCGAACAGTCATATCGTCTGTGCTTCATTTATAAATGGCCTTGGAACCGAAATAAATAATCTCATTATCAAATATGAGCAGAATGAACAAGGTGAAGAGATAAGATATGGTGACCAATGTAAGTTTTTTGAAATAAAGGGGTATTATAGTATCGGCTATGGAAAAATTCCATTTAATTCCCCTGATTTCTCTTTGGAGATAAGGGATCAAGAACGGAAGACATGGTATGATACAAATAGAAATAGGCTTTTTGATGCTGATGAAATAACTTATGTTAGGTTATTTGGACTTGATAGGGATGATAGGTACGACATTTTTGGACAGGAAAAACCAGGTTATAATAAAATAGATAAAGAATTTATTGACGATGAACTGGGCCTGCTTTTGTTTCCAGATAGGCTTCCATTTGACTTTGGAACAATTGGAGTAAATGGAAAAAATAGGTTTTACTTAGAGGATACGTATGTAGCAAATGTTCTTCTTCCTTTTCAATCGACATTGACTGTTTTGTCAAATGGAAGGTGTTATACACCAAATCCACAATCGAAGTATGCTATCTTAATAAGCTATCCTAAGGATGTTGCTTATTTTAGCCTTGATGACTTAAACATTGTTCCAGAGTCAGAAAGGGTCTATTTTGATGGGGTAAGGCTTTCAAAAAATGAATACTACATTGACTATGAGACAGGGTATATAACGATCTATAAAAAGGTCCTACCACAAAATGAAATAAAGGTAGAATACGAAGCCGCGCCATTCCTTGGTGTTTATCAGAAGAGCCTTTTTGGAGGAAGGTTTGGATTTGCCCCTTCCCAAAATTTCTTAGTTAATGGGACAATCATTGGAGAAACGGGCGCAGGTCTAAAGGGTGCACCGTCTGTTACCCATCCATCGACCTCTTTTTCTGTCTTCGGCATAGATGGAAAAATCTGCCCAATGAAGATGCTATCAAAGGAAAAACCCCATCCCTTTGATCTTACAATAAACTACGAATATGCCCATTCAATACAAAATCCAAATACCTACGGCTATGGAATGATTGATAATATGGACAACATTGGAAGAGAGGTATCCCCTGGTATGGATGAAAATTCATGGAGCCTTTCATCACTTCGTGGTTTGGAAAGTCAAACACCAAGAGGGAAAATTTATCATAAAGATTTTCCTTATTCAGAAAGGTGTGGTCCATATACAGAGGACGGTGGTCATAGAAGCGATGAAGAGCAGAAGAAGCAGAAAATGCTTACATTTTCTATGGAGTTTGGAACAGAGGGAGCATCTTCTTGGGTTTCTGTTGTATCTCCTCTCTCAAGGGAAGGGACAGACCTTTCTGAATATGAATTTATTGAAGTCTGGACAACCATAGGAGGGACGGAAACGATAGAGTTTTATCTTGATATTGGAAAAGTATCGGAAGATGCTGATGGTGGTGGGCTCCTTGACACAGAGGATACAAGCCCGAAGGATGGTATTCTTAACCCAGGTGAGGATGTAGGATGGGCTTTTGGAACAGAAACAAAGGTTGGTGTAAGCAATGGACAACTAGACTCGGAAGATCTTGACAGAGATGGCATCCTTGACAAGGTAGATTGTGTTTATTCTGTCCTTGTTAATAACCCAAGCTTTTTTGTTCCAACAATAAATACAGCAGCGGACTGGAAGCTTTACAGGATTCCGGTTTCTAAATGCGAAAAGGATATGGATGCAGATATTAGGACAGTAAAGCATATAAGGTTAAGATTTAAAAACTCTACGCAAGAAAAAATAAATCAGACTGTTCATATAGATAGAATCGTAATTGTTGGAAATGTTTGGGAAAAACCGATGATGATAAAAGGAACTGGAACTGTCTCTTTGTTTTCAAAAAATTCAAAGGACGACAGCGATTATGGAAGGGGGCTTTTAGATGACCCAGAGTTTAAAAAGCTTCATGAAAGGGAGGATATAAAACAGGAAGGGGCACTTTGTATCTCTTATAACCTTGGAACACCATCTTCATTTTTTATAAAAAAGACAAACCCAAGATCTCATAATTATAACTCTTATAGGTCTTTAAGGTTTTGGACTTATGGAAAAGAAGGGACACAAAGCTTAACTATAAGACTTTCTATTAATGTAAATAACTACCTTGAGTATTCTCTTGGGACTATAAGCCCGGGATGGTCTCTTGTTGAAGTAGACCTTTTTTCGTTTAGAGACCTTCTTGCAAGAAAAGGGACACAATCTGGCAAATACTCAATAAAAGGTTCACCCAATCTTGGAATGATAAATGAAATAGGGTTTATTGTTGATAGTGAAGGAGAAGGCGAATTTTGGATAAACGAACTCCATGTGTCTGATGTTGTAAAGAGAAAGGGAGATTTTTACTGGACATCGATTTCTGGCTCTTATGCTAAATGGGGAAACTTCAATATAACCAAAGAAAAGCAGGATGGTTCATTTAGAACGATTGGCCCAACGGTTACAGGAAATGATAAAGACATACTTCATTTTAATGCAAATATCTCAAGATTCTCTGTCTTTCCAACACTTAAGCTTTCTTATGACAAATCAAAGAATAGTCTTTCTTATGAGAATGTTGAAGAGGTGAAAAAAGAGCACAAATTTGGTTATGATGAGCAAGAAAAAAGGGAATTTGCCGCCTGTTTTGATTTAAATAAGAAGAAAAATAAAGGATTTCCTATTTTATCTGGTACTTGGAAAAAAAGTGAAGCTCAAAATAGGTATGCCGACAAAAACAATGATTCACAGAATACACAAATTGCAGGAAATGTAAAGGATACATATACATTTCCGGAAAAGTTTGTTGGTATTCCACTTAAAAAACCATCATTAAGCACAAATTATAACTTCTCAATGGAAAAAGGGACATTTTCAGACTATTTGGATAAGACAAAAAGTAAGGAAATAGACAAAATTTCCCATTCTGGGAATTCAACCATTAACTTTTCTCCACACCCAGCCTTTTTGGGCTCAAATTTTTCATTATCTTATGCAATTACTGACGAAGAGCTTCTTTATCCAGGAAGGATGGGGACAGGGACAAAGGAAGAGATTGATATTAAAAACAAGGGACTTGGATTATTACTTAAGTTTTATCCAAAGAGGGCTATATCAAAAAAATTATTACCCCAAGGCTCTTTTTCCACAGAGTACTCGATGAATAAGACTTGGGAGGATAAAAAGGTCGCCTATCTTGGTATTCCAGGCTCTCCAACAACAGAGGAAAGGTGGAAAAAACTAGACAAAATGGGGGTAACAACGGTTATCTCTCCAACAAAAAAGCCTCTTGAGACAAGGTATCAATTTGGATATAACGAGGAAGTAAGCAATTCAAATGCTAGGTCAGATATATGGAAAACTGCTGCAAGAAACCATTTAGGATATGTTCTTATGAAAGATGATAAAGGCTCTCTTACCTATGATGCCCATAAATTATCAGCCGCCCAGAATGAAAGGAAGGAAAAAGAAGATAAATCCATTCTCCTCACACACAGGGAGATAAAATATGACCTTGATAAACTAGAGATAAAGAAAACAAGGTCTATTCCTTTGATTTCATCAACAAGGTTCGATAAAAAGTTTTATTTTTTGGAAGATTATCAGTGGATTACAGGAAGGACAAAAAGAAAAAAACTAGCATCGACGAGTTCGCATCTTGGAATAAATGCAAACCTTTGTGAGATTAAATGGACGGTAGGGGAAAAAGATTATAAAGTTGGTCTTTCAACAAGCTGGACATTGGATGCAAGTGCAAATTATGACAATATACAACCAGATGAGGAGACATTAAAGACATTAGTGGAAGCCTATAATGATTTTCACAAAGGGCTTTTATTTAAGAGGAGGGGCCCAGAAGGTAAGCTTTATAAACAGGCAAAGAGGGTAAAATCATTTTCAACAAGGGTTTTTGGGATCAATGGACAATGGTATCTGTATGAACCTCTTCTTAAAACAACATCAAGTTTTAAATACACCTTAAAAGAGGAAGAAAATGGCGTTCTATGGACGGATGCTATATCAACAGAGATAAACAATACATTGGATGTTTTGAAGGCAAGGCCAGGGCATTCAAAAAGGTTTATATCTTCAACGCTTAAGGCAAATTACAAGATAGAATGGAGCCATCAATATACACCAACCCAAGACAGATCTCTTGGTATTACGCATAACCCATATTTTGAATGGGCTGCGAAGTGGAAAAATAACTTGCAGACAACATCTATTTTTAAATTAACGATTGGGACATCCCGGGAGCAATCTGGTTTAACAACAAAAAACCTTGAAGTCTATCCATCTACATCTTTTAGCTATGAATTTACAAAGCCTGGAGTTTTAAAGCTCCCCATGATGAAAAAGGCAATATCATTGGAAAAAAAGCTTACCCTAAATGGAAAACTAGAGACAAGTTTTAAAAGAAAAAAGAAGGGGGAGAGAAAGGAAATAAGTGAGGATTATTATAAAATTGAGACATCTGGGACATACAAGATTCAAGAGAACACATCGGGAACCCTTGGGTTCAACATAGACTACTTCACAGACAGGGTAAGGGCAGGGAAGGACTACATTGGCTACGGCTCATATCTGACATTTGAGTTTAGGTTTTAATAGAATGAAAAAAATCCTAGGATTATTGATATTAGGGATAGTCTTTAGTCATGAGGTTTGGGCACAAAGTGTTATTGTGTATAATGCAAGCGGCAGTATTGTTGGTACATATGACACCGTCCAAGCAGGGGTAAATGCCTGCCCAATTGGTGGCACAGTCTCTGTTTCTGCTTAAGACTTATA
>DNCM01000143.1 GCA_003498085.1 bacterium | reverse complement strand
ATATGGGTAAGTTTCAAAGAATTATCTTGACTTTATTATAAATCATTTATAGAATGAAATATAAAAAATGGGAAGGTTTTTTGAGCAGATAAGAGCCCTGTGGCTAGGGTGGACAAGCGCACAGAGAATTACAATTATAGGTGGTGGAATACTTTCCCTTATCATTCTTTTTGCCCTCGTTTTTTATTTAACAAAGGTGGAATATGCGGATTTATATACAAACATCTCACCCGAGGAAGCAGGAAGGATAACAAGTAAATTTGAGGACGATAAACAGCCGTATAAACTTGACGGAACAACAATTAGGGTTCCAAAAGCCGACCGTGATAGGTTAAGGCTTAAACTTGCGGGAGAAAAATTAGCACCAACGGGTGGAATAAAGGGGTGGGAGCTATTCGACACAACAAAGCTTACAATGACGGATTATGAGAGAAGGATAAACTATCTTAGGGCATTGCAAGGTGAGCTCGAAAGGACTATAAAAACAATCGAAGGCATAGAGGATGTGAGGGTTCTTTTGGTACTTCCACAGAAAGAGCTTTTTATTGAGAAAGAAAAACCAGTAACTTGCTCAATAAAGATAAGACTTAAGCCCTACGCAAAGATCGATAAGGAGCAGGTTCAAGGAATAATAAATCTTGTCTCATTTGCAGTTGAAGGGCTTTTTCCAAACAATGTTACAGTAATTGATAATAGAGGAAGGATTCTTTCTGAGGACATGGTTAGTGAGAGGGAAGATACACTGGCATTAAAACAGCTTGCTTTACAAGAAGACGAAAGGAAAAAACTTGAAAGAAGAATAAGGGAAAAACTCGGAAGGGTAATAGGTCATGATAAGATTGAAGTAATAGTAAAGTATGAAATGCTTTTTGATAGGCAGGAGACAAGACTTGAAAAATATACGGTTCCAGGTTTTGAACAACTAAAGATAAGCGAAGAAAAGATAGAGGAAAAATTTAAAGGAGAGGGCGTGAAACCAGAAGGTGTTCCAGGTATTGAAACACAAATCCCAGGATATAAAGAGGTTGTAAAAACACCTGGTCCTGTTGAGTATGACAAAAAGGAACAAAGGGTAAATTACTATGTTGACAAAGAGGAAACAACTATTGTAAAAGCACCAGACATCTCTAAGGTCTCCGTGGCAGTTCTTGTAGATGGAGTATATGAACTAGATGAAAAAGGGGGGATAAGAAGGGATAAAAAAGGTGTTCCTATATATCATCCAAGAACCATTGATGAGATGGAAAAATTTAAAAACCTTGTTTGGGCTGCTATCGGTGCCGAGGAGGGAAAAGAGTATATTGAAAGGGAATATATTGTTAATGTTGAAAATGTTCAGTTTGATAGAACCCAAGAATGGCTTGAGCAAAAAAGAGAAAAGGAGGGATTGCGAAGGAGAACAATGATGATGGCAGGAGCTGGAGTTGCAGGGTTTATTTTTCTTTTTATAATTATTGCAATTTTATTTTCTCTATTAAGAATGTTAACGAGGAAGGAGATGAAACCTGAAATATTGATACCTGAAAGAAAAGAAGAGGTTTCTCCACTTGCTGCCCGGTTTGCTACAGAAGGAATAGCATTATCTCCCGAAGAATTAGAGGCGTTAGAAACCGCAGAAAGAAGGCCTAGTTTGGTTGCCCAGCTTATAAGGACATGGCTTGGAGAGGAATAGTGGGAAAAGGAATTAGAAAAGCCGTTGTTTTATTGACACTACTAAAAGAAGAAGAAGCAAGGGAGGTTTTGAGTTATTTGACAGAGGAGGAAAAAAAGCAGATTTTGGAAGGAATAAATTTCCTTTCCCAAGAAAAATTGGATTATGTTCATTCTATAATTTCGGGGGCAAGCTATGGCTCTTAAGATATCGGGTCCACAGAAGGCCGCAATGCTTCTGGTGACATTAGGTCCTGAGATTTCATCAGGAATATTTAAATATCTAAGTGAAGGGGAAATAGATCAGCTCACATTAGAAATAGCAAATCTTCCTCAGGTATCAAAGGAGGAAAAAAAGGAAATAATTGCTGAGTTTAGGGAACTCATTATTGCTCAAGAGTTCATTTCAAGAGGAGGCGTTGATTATGTAAAGGAAGTTTTAAAAAAGGCGATAGGCGAGGAAAAAGCAGATGTTGTTGTTGAAAAAGCTATAAGTACCTTAAAGCTTAGACCATTTGACTTTATGAAAAAAGCAGATCCGCTTCAGCTTGCAAACTTTCTTCAAAATGAACATCCCCAGACAATTGCCATTGTTCTTTCTAATCTTCCAGCAACTAAAGCATCGGACGCACTCCTTAATCTTCCTGAGGAAATAAGAAGGGATGTTGTAAGAAGGATGGCTGGGATGAAGAGTATTTCTAAAGAGTTTGTCGATACAATAGAGGGGAGTTTAAAGAAGAGGTATGAAAAGGAAATAAGTTCAACACAGCTTATTCAGACAGATGGTGTTTTTTCTGTTGTAAAAATCCTTCAAGAATCTGACAGGGAAACAGAAAAAGCAATAATCGATGCTATATCTGAGCAAGATCCAGAATTGGCTGAAGAGGTAAGAAAAAAGATGTTTACTTTTGATGATATAACTAAATTTGATGACAGAACAATTCAGAGAGTTTTGAGGGAGGTTGATTCAAAGGATCTCGCTTTGGCACTTAAGGGTGTATCCGATACTGTAAAAAACCTTATCTTTAAAAATATGCCAAAGAGAGCACAGGAGATGCTTAAGGAGGAAATTTCATATTTGGGTCCAAAAAAGATCTCTGAGGTAGAAGAGTCGCAACAAAAGATAATAGGTATTATTAGACAGCTTGAGGAATCAGGTGATATTATGGTCTCCCGAGGTGGAAAAGGAAAAGAGACAATCATTGAGTAATGCCGAATGAAGGAGAAATAATTGAATAGGCTCTATAAATCACCGTCAATAAATGGAAGTGTTGTTATAGAACCCAAAAAGCTTTTAGTAGGAGAGGGGAGGACTCTCATTGAAAGACTAGAAAACAAAATAAGAGAAGATGAGGATACCTTAAAGAGATTAGAAGAAGAGATAAAGGAGAAAAAAAAGGCACTTTCTAATATAGAGGACTATGTAAAGGAAGAAGCTGAGAAAAAGGTTTTATCAATAATAAAAGAAGCAGAAGACAAAGCGAATGAAATTATTGAGTCTGCAAGAAAAGAAGAAGAAGAGATAAAGAAAGGAGGGTATAAAGAAGGGTTTGAAATAGGAAAGAAAGAAGGAATAAGAAAAGGTGAAATTGAAGCAGGAAGGATAATCTCTGAAATCAATGGAATTCTTTCATCTTTGAATCATTTGTATAGTGAAGCATTAAAAAATATTGACCAGAGTATTATGTCCTCTTTATCTTGTCTGATTGCAGAAAAAATAATAAAAAATGAATTGTCAATAAAAAAGGATATTGTTTTGGCAAATATTCTTGAAGCTCTAAAAAAAGCAAGAGGTCAGGAGAAAGTAAAAATTCTTATAAACCTTTCTGATATGGATGTTGTATCAAGTTGGAGTGATAAGATAAGTGGTGTAGGGATAATTGAAATTCAAGAAGATCCGAGTATTACACCAGGTGGGTGTAAAATTTTGACAGACTTTGGTATAATTGATGCAACAATTGAAAATCAACTTAAGATGATAAAAGATGAATATTCAAAGACTTCAAGCAGTTCTTGATAGAATTGATCCAATCCAGATAAAAGGAAGAGTAAGGCAAGTAATAGGTCTTGTTATAGAATCAGAAGGTCCTCATGCATCGTTGGGAGAAATATGTTTCATATCATCTGGCAATAGAACAATCAGAGCAGAGGTTGTTGGATTTTTGGATAAGAATTTATTGCTGATGCCCATTGGAGAAATGGAAGGGATAAGAGTAAACGATGAGGTTGTTGCAACAGGAAAGCCGTTGATGGTTAGTGTTTCTGAAAGTCTAAAAGGAAGGATATTAAATGGGGTTGGAGAACCTCAAGATGGAAAAGGACCTATTGTTGTAGATGCCTTATATCCTATTTTAAGGGAGCCCCCTAACCCTTTGCAAAGACCAAGGATAAATGAGATTTTTTCAACTGGTATCCGTGCTATTGATAGTTGTTTGACTGTTGGAAAAGGGCAGAGGTTTGGAATATTCTCTGGTTCTGGGATCGGAAAAAGTACCCTTCTTGGAATGCTCGCCCGTTTTGTAAAGAGCGATATAAATGTCATTGCTCTAATTGGCGAAAGGGGAAGGGAGGTTAATGAGTTTATTGAGAAGGATTTACAGGAAGAAGGGCTTTCTCGCTCTGTTATTGTTGTTGCAACATCTGATCAGCCACCACTTTTAAGACTCAGAGGTGCATTTGTTGCAACAGCAATTGCCGAATATTTTAGAGATTTAGGTATGGATGTCTTGCTCATGATGGATTCTATTACAAGATTTGCAAGGGCACAAAGAGAAGTTGGGCTTTCAATTGGAGAACCACCAGCAACGAGGGGATTCACTCCATCAGTGTTTGCAATATTGCCAAGATTATTAGAAAGGGCTGGAACATCAGAAAAGGGAACAATCACAGGAATTTATACTATACTCGTTGATGCCGATGATATGAATGAGCCAATATCCGACAATGTTAGGGCAATTCTAGATGGACATGTTGTCCTTTCGAGGGAACTTGCCGAGAAAAACCATTATCCAGCAATAGACATTTTACAGAGCGTTTCTCGTGTAATGATCGACATTGTTGACGAAGAGCAAGAACGAGCCTCTCGTCATATAAAAGAAATCCTTGCAGTAATTCGCGATGCCCAAGATTTGATAAACATTGGAGCATATGTAAAAGGAAGTAATACAAAGATAGATTATGCCTTAACTAAGATTGACGAAGTGAATAATTTCCTTATACAAGGAATATGGGAGAAATCAGAATACCGAACTACCGTTGATTCTATGATGAAGATAGTTAGAAACAAAGAATGATAAAAAAGTTTTAAGTAGATAAGATGAAATTTAGATATGAAGCAATTTTAAGGGTAAAGAAGTATAAAGAAGATATTCTTAAAGAAGAAGTTGCAACACTTACAAGAACAATCGATTTCGAAGAAGGTGTTCTTGCACATATTGAAGAGCTAATAGATAACTCGTTTGATGAAATAAGTAGATTGCAAAGAGGAGAATTTTTGCTTGACGAAATTAAAAAATGGCGTAATTATATTATTGAGCTTTCTGAAAAGAGAAAACAGCAGAAAGAAAGGGTAGATGAGTTTAAGAAAGAGCTTGATAAAACAATGGAAAAACTGATAAATGCATCGATTGAAAGAAGGACGATGGAAAGGTTAAAAGAAAGAGCACAAATAATGGAAAGAAAAAAACAAGAGGTGGTCGAACAAGACGTTCTGGATGAAATTGGGCTTTCTCAATTTTTAAGAAATGCAAATATTTTAAGTTTTAAGAAATGAAGGGAGGTAGTATTATAACTGTCATATTTCTTTTGTTCCTTATGATAGCATCCATTATAGGGGCAATCTATGTTCTTGATAAAGTTGGTGTTTTTAATAAAGAGGAGGTAATATATCCTAGGCTTTCTAAAATTCCTCATGTAGGAAAATTTTTTGCAGAGAAACATGTTGTATTTGAGGAAGTAGAAAAAGAAGAATTAAGAAACCTTAAGGAATCTATAGATAGAAAGATGGCTGAGCTTAAAGAAAAAGAGGAAAGACTTTTGGAGAGAGAAAGGCGACTTATAGAGAAAGAAAAAGAAATTGCAGGTTTGGAGAAAGGACTCAATGTGAAAAAACATGCATTTGAAGAAAGACTTGCATTGTACGAGGATGAAGAAAGGAAGTGGCAAAAATTGGCATTATATTATTCAAATATGAGTCCTGACCAGGCAGCCAGCATACTTCAAAACCTTGATGACTCAACTGTCATATCAATATTTAGAAGGATGAAAGATTCTGCTGTCAGTGTTTGTCTGATGAAGATGGAACCAAAGCGTGCGGCTGAGTTGTCAAGGAAAATGGCAGGCCTTTAATTTTATTTTATTTAGGTTTAGGAGGGGGAAGATGAAGTGGTATGCGATTTATTCCAATAGGTTTAGTGTCTTTATTTGCAGAGAAGATTTTTGGTTCGCCTTCAAAAAAGAAGACGACATGGAAAGAGGAATGGGATAAAAATCTCTTTAAGCCCCAAAATTTAAATATTGACTTATCTAAAGAAAAACAAAATTTATTAGTTTCTCCAATAATTAATCTTTCATTAAGTAAAGAAAATCCGTTAAAAGAAATAGGTATAACTGGTGTTGAGGTACTTAAGAAAGGTGTTGGAGGAGAAGATGAAAAATTTGAAATAATACATCAAGTTAAAGAAATAATCAACGGTCAACCTCCGGCTGTCGATCAGGAACAGATACTACATAGCCAACAGAACATGATAGCTAATAACCAAAAGTCAAATATAGCAATAAACAACGAAACAGTTTCCAGCCTGCAATCCATAAACTACAGCACACAGAAAGAAATACTAAATCAAGAGATAATGGAGGTTGCTCGAACAGGAAATTTAGAAGAAAGACTACAAACTGAAGAATATAGGTTGCAGGCCAAAATAGAGCCAATATTAAAACAACTAATCAAACATCAATCATCAAGGAAGGTATCTATATTTCACAATAAGAAACTAGAAGCAGAAAAATTAGTCCCAAAGCTAGAGGATAAGCAAGTTATAGATGGAGGCAAGAAAGGTTTAGAAGCTATTCCAAATAAAAGTATAGAAAAAACCGAGGATGAGAAAAATAGACTATTCTCAAAGTTAGATGATACCAAAACCATAACCTATTCCGATGGATATAAAGATGCTATCCAAAAAGAAGATAAAATAGACAACACTAGACCAAAACAAGATGATATAAAAACACATATCCATCTAGATCTACACAAAGAGATAATCAAAAAAGAAGATAAAATAGATAAAACAACACAAAGACTAGAAGATAAAAAAACAATACCCCCTCAACATACAGACATAGATAAACCCAAAAAAGATATAGAAAATGAAACAAAACAAATACTAGAAGACAAAGGAATAGTAATCTCTCAACATACAGGTATAGATACTAGAGAAGATATGAAAGATGAACCAACACAAATAATAGAAGAT